>JAHHSA010000006.1 GCA_020025475.1 Oscillibacter sp. | reverse complement strand
AGCTAACATATTTTTACTGTGCAGGTGTCCAACTTGCACTTGCAATTTGCGTTTTAATAATAAATAAAAAAATAGTGACCAGATTACTTGAATCTGGTCACTATTTTGGTCCGAGTGGCGGGAGTCGAACCCACGGCCTCATGGACCCGAACCATGCGCGCTACCAACTGCGCTACACCCGGATAGCTCATTTATTATACGGAATTATTGAAAGATTGTCAAGGTTATATTACCGGAAACTTTGTCATACACTTTTGAAGAGACGGAAGGAGGCGCGGCAGGATGACTTCACGGCGCTCGGAAAGAAGAAAGCAGACACGAAGAGGCACCAGCGGCAGGTGCACAGCCAGAGCATGCTCCTCCGCGCGAACCAAGGTTCACAAGCCCGCGGTGGATAGGCCTCGAGGGCAGCGGTCACTGACACAGCTGGTGATTTGTTGCATCACTTTTACTATATTGGTGGCAGTAAAGCTGCTGCTTCCGGCCAGAATGGAAGCAATCAACGGGAAATTGTCGGAAGCTTTACACCAGAACATGGATGTTCAGGCGGTTTTTTCTGCCGTCGGCCAGGCATTTGCCGGGGAGGCAGAGGGGAAGGATGTGCTTCAGGCGGTTCTGGGGCCTGCGGGCGGCAATATTACCGATGATGAGGGAGTGTTGATTTCATCGGAGAACTTCTATGAGCCTAAGGCAGCTATGGAACTGCTTCATACCTGCCTCAATGGAGTGGAGGATACAACAGAAGAATCAGAGACGGTTTCCACGATGTCTTATATCCAATATTCCGATCAGAATCTGCCGGACGGGGTCAGCATGGAGCAGGCAATTCTGGGATTTGACTACTGCACACCGCTTTGTGGGACTGTGACATCAGGCTTTGGGTATCGGGAACACCCCACAGCAGGTGGACAGCGCTTTCATTATGGTGTGGATCTGGCGGCAAACGAGGGTACCGATATCAGCTGTTTCGCGGATGGTACCGTCATGGCGGTGGGGGAGAGCAGCAATTATGGAAAATACTGCATCGTTTCACACGAGGATAGTTTTGAGACACTATATGCCCATTGCAGCCGCATCACAACTTCTTCCGGCGCAGAAGTGCACAGAGGAGAGAAATTGGGGGAGGTGGGACAAACCGGCATTGCAACCGGACCCCACCTGCACTTTGAGCTGCGTCAAAAAGGTGTCTATCTGAATCCAATTTATTATGTGGCGGCACAAAAATAATATAAAGGTATCTGGCGGATTTTGCTTGCTTCTTGGGTGGTTTGCACTGGTGAATGGGTGGCGTCTATTGGGAGATGTGGTCTGTGCGGCTGCCCTGCATGAACTGGGGCATTGTGTGGTATTGCTGATACAGGGAGCCAGAATCCGTGGCCTGCGGATCGGTGTATGCGGTGCGGTGCTGGATGCAGACACAGGGAAACTCCCTTATGGCGGAGAGTTGGCAGCGGTTTTGGCTGGCACGGCTACGAACTTAGTGTGTGCGGCACTGTTGTTAATGTGGGACACAGAACGCTGGGCCACGGCTGCCGGAGCACATCTGGTGCTGTGCGGATTTAATTTGCTGCCTCTGCGGCCGCTGGACGGTGGGAGAGCTTTGTATCTGCTGATGGCCTGGTGGCGTGGGCCTGGTGCAGCAGAGAGAACTGCGCGGATTGTAGGCACCTTTTGTGGCCTGACCCTGAGTGCGTGTTTGGTTTGGATCATGGACGGAACAGGCGGGAGCCTGTGGCTGCTTCCTGCTGTGTGTGGGCTGCTGTGTGCAGCAGGCAGGGAGTGGTGTCAGACAGAAGAATTTTTGTAAAATAATGCTTGCAATATTATGGGGAATATGGTATCCTATTCAGGCTACAAAGGGCGGTCCTCTGCCGTGTGTTGGCAAAAAGTTGTCAGCACTTTATAAAAACGTTACGAACGCCTATATATTAGGAGGAAATATCCATGGATCTCATTAAGGAACTGAACAAGGAAACCCTGTCTGTCGAGGCCCCCAAGGTGCAGGTTGGTGACACTGTCCGCGTGCACGTGAAGGTTAAGGAAGGCGCTCGTGAGCGTATCCAGATCTTCGAGGGCATCGTCATTGCGAAGAAGCATGGCGGCATCGAGGAGACCATCACAGTTCGTCGCCTGTCCTATGGCGTCGGCGTGGAGAAGGTGTTCCCTGTCCACTCTCCGGCTATTGACACCATCGAGGTGGTCCGCAACGGCGCTGTCCGTCGTGCAAAGCTGTACTACCTGCGTGGCCGCGTTGGCAAGGGTGCCAAGGTCAAGGAGAAGCTGTAAGAGAGACGAAAAGAGAGGCGAAAGCCTCTCTTTTTTGCTGTTCAGAAGCAAGCACGGAAAATTTGGCAGCATCCCTTGTGATTTGTGAGGTTCTTTGTTATACTAAATTTTTAGAAAACTGAAGCAGAGAGACGGCGAATGTCAGGAGACCGATCTGATCCTGGACTCTGCGGCCCTGCGGGTCATTAAAGCAATGCAAAAGAACCGCAGATAGGTCCAAACTCGCTTCCGGGTGCGCTGCTGCCCCAGCCGCGACTAGGTGTGTTCCCGTCGCCAATGACGAAGCGGGCATGTTCAAATCTTCACTTGAGGTGACAGACAATGCAAAATGAAACAGAAACACAGAATAATCTGCCAGAGGCGAAGAAGGGCAGAGATCTCTTTGAGTGGGTTCAGGCGCTGGTTTGCTCCGTGCTGACCGTGGTGTTGATTTTTACTTTCGCTGTACGGCTGATTGGCGTGGACGGGCACTCTATGCTCCCTACGCTTCAGCATGGTGACCGGCTGTTGGTGCTCAACTCCATGCTGGATCACAATTATGCGCCTGGCGACATTGTGGTTTTGCGGAAAGAGAGTTTCTTAAACGAGCCCATTGTCAAGCGTGTGATCGCAACTGAGGGCCAGAGCGTGGATATCGACTTTCTCAATGGCGTGGTTTATGTGGACGGCGAAGCTCTGGAGGAACCCTACATCAATGAACCGACATTTGTGGACGAGGGAACGGAGTTCCCTCTGACGGTACCGGAGAACAGTATTTTCGTGATGGGTGACAACCGCAACCACAGCGGAGACAGCCGGGATGGGCGACTGGGTACCATTGACACCAGGTATGTCATCGGTAAAGCTGTAATTCTGGCTTTCCCCGGCCCGGACGTCATGAGTGAGCGACGAGAGTTCAGCCGTATTGGCTGGATCGGATGAGATAGAGAGGCAATATGAATATTCAATGGTATCCCGGTCATATGACCAAAACCAGACGTATGATCGCGGAGCAGATTAAAAATGTAGATGCGGTATGTGAAATTCTGGACTCCCGGATCCCCATTTCCAGCCGGAACCCGGACGTGGATGAGCTGACTGCAGGCAAGCCGCGGCTGGTGGTCCTGAACCGGGTGGATCAGGCGGACCCACAGGCCACCAAGCGGTGGGCCGATTATTTCCGAAGCCTTGGATATGCGGTGCTGGAATCCGATGCGAAGGGCGGTGAGGGAACGGCAAAATTTGCCGGTGCCGTCCGGGAACTGCTGGCGGACAAGCTGCGGGCCTACGCACAAAAAGGCCAGGTTGGCCGTGTGGTCCGGGTTATGATTCTGGGCATTCCAAACGTGGGAAAGTCTACATTTATCAATAAGATCGCAGGACGGAAAACTGCCAAGACTGAGGACCGGCCCGGCGTTACCCGCAGCAAGCAATGGGTTCCCATTGACCGGGGACTGGAACTGCTGGACACGCCCGGTATTCTCTGGCCAAAATTCGAGGACCAGAGTGTGGGCTTGAATTTGGCGTTTACCGGCGCGGTAAAGGATGACATTCTGGATGTGGAGACCCTGGGCTGCCACCTGATGAGCTATCTGGCAGGGCAGTATCCGGAGTCTCTGGTTACCGGCTACAAGCTGCCGTCGCTCCCTGAACGGAAAGAGGAGGAAAACGACATTGCCTATGGATATCGGCTGCTGGAAACAGTGGGTCGAAAGCGTGGTTTTCTGATTTCCGGCGGCGATGTGGATACAGAGCGGATGGCAAAGATTCTTCTGGATGAGTTCCGAGCTGGCAAGCTTGGACGCTTTACACTCGAAATGCCCCAGAACTGACCTGGAAATGAGAGAAGGGAGACCGGGGGCTTATGGATTTTTGGAGCTATGAACGGAAACAGCGGCACAACGGCGCGCGCCACATCTGCGGTGTGGACGAGGCCGGTGCCGGGCCCCTGGCGGGACCGGTGTACGCCGCAGCGGTGATCCTTCCCGATGACTTGCAGATCGAGGGACTCAACGACTCTAAGAAGCTGACAGAGAAGAAGCGGGAAGCTTTATATGATGTGATTCTGGAGCAGGCGCGAGCATGGTCCGTTGCGCGGGTGGAGGCAGAGGAAATTGACGAGATGGACATTCTCAACGCCCGGATGCTGGCAATGCAGAGAGCCATTGACGGTCTGTCCGTAAAACCGGACCTGGCATTGATTGACGGCAATCGGGATCACGGCAAACGCAACGCCATTGAGACGCCGCATCTATGTATTGTTGGCGGAGACGGGCTCAGTGCCAACATTGCAGCGGCCTCGATTCTGGCTAAGGTCAGTCGGGACCGGTATGTGGCAGGGGAGCTGAATGAGCTTTATCCGGAGTATCAATTTGCCAAGCACAAGGGCTACGGCACCAAGCTGCATTATGAAATGCTGGATACTTATGGCCCGTGCCCGGCACACCGAAAGACCTTCCTGAAAAAATGGGAGGCCCGGCGGAAATGAAATACAAACCGAATTCTGGCGACCGGGGCGAGGCAGCTGTTGCCCGCTATTTGCGGGACAAGGGCTATGTGCTTTTGACCAGCCAGTGGCGCTGCCGATTCGGGGAAACCGATCTGGTGGCCAGGGACCGCCATGGCACCATTTGTTTTGTGGAGGTCAAGCTTCGCAGCAATCTCTCTATGGGTCTGCCCAGAGAGTACGTAGACGGCTATAAGCAGGAACGGCTGCGGAAAACGGCAGCTGCCTGGCTGGCTCGTTTTGACATGGCAGATCGACTGGTTCGGTTTGATGTGGCAGAGGTCTATATGAATCAGAAATTTGAAATCACAAAGTTGGAATATTTAGAAAATGCATTCACCTGAACACGGCTGTGTGTGGGGGGAGCGATGCAATCCAATTGAGAGGGAGGACAACAGAAGTGCAGTATTACAGCACACGAAATAAGGGGCTGCGTTATACAGCAGCAGAAGCAATCAAGCTGGGACTATCCAGAGAGGGTGGTTTGCTGACTCCCTGTGATTTTCCGCACATCACCGAAAAGTTCCTGCGGGAGTTGACAACTCTCTCTTATCAGGAGCGGACGGCCCGTGTGCTGGAGTTGTATCTGACGGACTACAGCCGGGAGGAACTGCTTCAATTTGCGGAGAATGCCTACAACGTGGAGAAGTTCGACACAAAAGAGATCGCTCCTGTGCGGACATTGAATGAGCATACCTGCTGCCTGGAGCTGTGGCATGGCCCTACCAGTGCCTTTAAGGATATGGCACTGCAAATGCTGCCGCAGCTGCTCTCCGCAGCACTGCGTAAGACCGGGGAAGAGCAGAAAGCCTGCATCCTGGCCGCTACCTCCGGCGATACTGGCAAGGCGGCTATGGAGGGATTCGCCGATGTGAAGCAGACCCGCATTATGGTTTTTTATCCTGAAAACGGTGTCTCAGCCATTCAGGAAGCCCAGATGGTCACCCAGGAGGGCATGAACGTAGGTGTCTGCGCTGTGAAGGGAAACTTTGACGATGCGCAGACCGGCGTGAAGCGGATATTTTCTGATGAGGAAATCCGGGAGCAGCTGGCGGAGCGTGGATTTTTCCTGTCCTCAGCCAACTCTATCAACTGGGGGCGCATTCTGCCTCAGGTGGTCTACTATATTTCCGCCTACTGTGACCTGCTGAAAACTGGGAAGATTGCCACGGGCAAGCGTGTCAATTTCTGCGTGCCGACCGGAAATTTCGGAGATATTCTGGCAGCCTATTATGCCAAGCGCATGGGCCTGCCGGTGGGAATGCTGATCTGCGCTTCCAACCGCAATCATGTGCTGACAGACTTCCTGTCTACCGGTGTTTACGACCGGAACCGGACCTTCCATACCACCTCCAGCCCCTCCATGGATATTCTGGTGTCCAGCAATCTGGAGCGGCTTCTCTTCGACCTCTCCGGCGGAAACGACCAGGAGATTCACGGGTACATGAAGTCCCTGGCAGAAGAGGGCAGGTATCAGGTCTCTCAGCAGATTCTGACAGAGCTTCGCACCCAGTTCTGGGGAGGGTTCTGCGATGAGACTGGCACAACAGAGACCATTGCCCGGTATTATCGGGAATACGGCTATGTCATGGACCCGCATACGGCCGTGGCGGCCCAGGTGCTGGAACAGTACCGGGCGGCTACCGGGGATAAGACTCCTGCGGTCATTGTGTCTACCGCATCGCCTTATAAATTCTGTGACTGCGTGCTCACAGCCATCGGTGAGGAGCCGGTGGGGGAGGGCGTGGCCCTGCTGGATCAACTGTATGCCGCAACCGGGATGCCCATACCGGCTAGACTGGCTGCCTTGGAGGGGAAGAAACGCCGTTTCCATGACACCTGCGAACAGGCGGAGATGAACCGGGCAGTGCTGGACTTTTTGCGCTGACAGGTTGAAACAAGAGTAAGACTTAAAGGAGGGGCGTCAATGGCCCTGTATGCGATCGGGGATCTGCATTTATCTCTGACAGCCAACAAGTCCATGGAGGTGTTCGGACCGGCCTGGGAGAACTATGTGGCCCGGATCGGGCAGTCTCTGGAAAAACTCACCGAGGAGGACACTCTGATTCTGGCGGGAGACACCTCCTGGGGAATTGATTTGGAGGAGGCTGAGGCGGACTTCAAATTCATCGATCAGTTCCCTGGAAAAAAATATCTCATCAAGGGAAATCATGATTACTGGTGGACCACTGCTTCCAAGTTCCATCGCTTCTGCGAGGAAAAGGAGATCCGCACACTGGAGTTGCTGCACAATAACAGTGCCTCTTATGGCGAGTATGCGATCTGTGGAACCCGTGGCTGGTTCCTGGAGGAAGACCAGAAACCCCACAATGCCAAGGTGCTCAACCGGGAGCTGATCCGGCTGGAGACATCTTTGCAGGCAGCGGGGGACCGGCCCATTCTGTGTTTTTTACACTACCCGCCGCTCTATCAGGGCTATCAGTGCCCGGAGATTTTGGAACTGCTGGAAAAGTATCAGGTGAAGATGTGCTGCTACGGACATCTGCACGGCCCCACGATCAGGCGCAGGATTGAGGGAGAGCGGAAAGGAATCGATTTTTCCCTGATTTCTGCGGACCACTTGTGCTTTATTCCAAAAATAATTTGTGAATAAGGGAAAAAAGACTAGCAATTTCAAGATTTTTCTGGTAAAATATCAATTCGCACCGGCTAACTAACTGGTGATGAACGGAGGAGTAAACAAAATGACTGTAAAAAGCTGCGAAAAGGTTGAAAAAAGTCGGGTTGCGATGACCATTGAGGACGGCGCTGCCGAGTTTGAGGCTGCTATCGAGAAGGCCTATCGAAAGATGCGCAAGAACATCAACGTGCCTGGTTTCCGTCCCGGCAAGGCCCCCCGTAAGATTATTGAGGGTATGTACGGTGCTGAAGTTTTCTTCGAAGAGGCCATTAATAACGCATTTCCTGAGGCTTATGAGGCTGCCGTGAAGGAGCAGGAGCTGCAGGTTGTTGGCTATCCTACCATCGAGCTGGTGGGCGAGTGCACCAAGGAAGGCTTCACCTTCAAGACCGTTTCTCCTGTCTACCCCGAGGTCACTCTGGGCGAGTACAAGGGCCTGTCTGCTGAGAAGGAAGAGGTCAAGGTCATGGCCGCTGACGTCAATGAGCGCCTGAAGATGCTGACCGAGCGCAACACCCGTCTGGTGTCTGTGGATCGCGCTGCCAAGGAAGGCGATACAGCTGTTATCGACTTCGAGGGCTTCCTGGACGGCAAGCCTTTTGACGGCGGCAAGGGTGAGGGCTACAGCCTGGAGCTGGGTTCTCACAGCTTTGTTCCCGGCTTTGAGGAGCAGGTCATCGGCATGAAGGCCGAGGAGGAGAAGGATCTGGATATCACCTTCCCCGAGAACTACACCCCCGAGCTGGCAGGTAAGGCTGTCGTGTTCAAGGTGAAGGTCCACGAGGTCAAGGAGAAGGAAGTTCCTGCCATTGACGATGAGTTTGCCAAGGATGTCAGCGAGTTTGACACCCTGAAGGATCTTAAGGCTGATCTGAAGAAGAAGATCACCGAGGAGCGCAAGGCCGCTGCCAATCAGGCATTTGAGGATACGCTGATGCACATGGTGGCTGACGGCATTACTGCCGACGTGCCCGATGCAATGATTGAGGGCCAGGCCCATCAGTTCCTGAATAACTTCAAGATGCAGCTGAGTCAGCAGGGCATTCCCTATGACCAGTACATGCAGATGACCGGTATGTCCGAGGAGAAGCTGCTTGAGGACGCCAAGGAGCCCGCTACCCAGCAGGTGCGTCTGGATCTGGCTCTGGCTGCCATCATCAAGGCTGAGAACATCGAGGTTTCCGATGAGGAGATTGAGGCTGAGTTCCAGAAGATGGCCGACCAGTACCACATGGAGCTGGAGATGGTCAAGAAGTATTTGCAGGCTGAGCAGGTCAAGGATCAGCTGATGACTCAGAAGGCCATCGCCGTTGTGGTGGACAGCGCAGTTGTCATCAAGCCTGAAAAGAAGGCTGCCAAGAAGGAAGAGGAGTCCGGGAAGGAAGCCGAATAATCACGAATCTTTTCTTGCAACATTTTACAGATTCGACACATTCTCTCATGGTGCCGGTGGTATCATGAGAGAATGGTTTATTAGCAACAAAAGAATCGGAGGTTTTGAAAGTGAGTTTAGTTCCTTATGTAGTTGAGCAGACCAGCCGCGGAGAGCGGTCCTACGATATTTTTTCCCGTCTGCTGAATGACCGCATCATTTTCCTGGGTGAGGAGGTCAACCCCACCTCGGCCAGCCTGGTGGTGGCCCAGCTGCTGTATTTGGAAGCTCAGGATCCCGATAAGGACATCCAGCTGTATATCAACAGCCCCGGCGGCTCCGTGACTGATGGCATGGCCATTTATGATACCATGCAGTACGTCAAGTGCGACGTGTCCACCATCTGCGTGGGCATGGCTGCCAGCATGGGCGCATTCCTGCTCGCTGCCGGCGCCAAGGGTAAGCGTATTGCACTGCCCAATGCGGAGATTATGATCCATCAGCCCTCTGCTGGTACCCAGGGTCAGATCACCGACATGGCCATCCATCTGAAGAGATTGGAGACCATCAAGAAGCGTATGAACCGCATTATGTCGGAGAATACAGGCCGGTCCATCGAAGAAGTCACTGCCGCCTGCGAGCGTGACAACTTCATGAGCGCTGAGGAGGCCAAGGAGTTTGGTCTGATCGACAAGATCATCACAGGCAAGAAATAAAAGACTGAGGTATAAGCATGAGTGACGACGGCAAGAAGACACTTCGTTGTTCTTTCTGCGGAAAACATGAGCAGCAGGTTCACCGTATGATCCAGGGCCCCGGTGTCCGGATCTGCGACGAGTGCGTCCAGCTGTGTATGAGTATTTTGAGTGACGGCTACGAGGATATGGCACACGATCTGATGGAAGATCTTCCGGATGAGCTCCCCACGCCCCGGGAAATCAAGGAAGTGCTGGATCAGTATGTGATCGGCCAGGATGAGGCCAAAATAGCTCTGTCCGTGGCAGTTTACAACCACTATAAGCGCATTTTCTTTGGTGGAGACGAGGATGTGGAGCTGCAGAAGAGCAATATTCTGATGCTGGGCCCCTCCGGCTCCGGTAAAACCCTGTTTGCCCAGACGCTGGCCCGCATCCTGAAAGTGCCCTTCGCCATTGCCGATGCAACCACGCTGACGGAAGCTGGCTATGTGGGCGACGACGTGGAGAATATTCTCCTGCGTCTCCTGCAGGCGGCTGATTTTGATGTGGAGCGCGCCGAACACGGAATTATCTATGTGGATGAGATTGATAAGATCGCCCGCAAGAGTGAGAATACGTCCATCACCCGCGATGTTTCCGGCGAGGGCGTCCAGCAGGCGCTGCTGAAGATCGTCGAGGGCACCGTTGCAAATGTCCCGCCCCAGGGCGGCCGGAAGCATCCGCATCAGGAATTCATTCAGCTCAACACCAAGAATATTCTCTTTATCTGCGGCGGCGCATTTGACGGTCTGGATAAGATCATTGAAGGCCGCATGACACAAAAGAGCATTGGCTTCGGTGCCAATGTCCAGGGCAAGCAGGATCGGGATCAAAGCAAGATCCTACGAGAGGTTCAGCCCCACGATATTCTGAAATATGGTCTGATTCCTGAGCTGGTGGGCCGTCTTCCCATTATTGCCGCATTGGATGCGCTGCGGCGGGAAGATCTGGTTCGAATCCTGCAAGAGCCCAAAAACGCACTTGTCAAGCAGTATAAAAAGCTGTTTGAATACGATGATGTGGAGCTGGAGTTCACCCCCGATGCCCTGGAAACGATTGCGGACAAGGCAATTGCCCGCAACATCGGTGCCCGCGGCCTGCGGGCTGTGATGGAGGGCTTGTTGACCCACATCATGTACGATATCCCCTCTGATCCCACCATTGTAAAGGTGGTCATCGACCGGGCATGCGTAGAGGGCGAGGGTGGGCCTCAGCTGACCCGCGACCCCAACAAGATCAGCTATTCTGTGAAACTGAACACCGGCAAGGCTGAGAAGTCTGAAAACGACAAATCTTCCCCCCAGTCGGCGTCTTAAACACAAGTGAGAGGAAGGGACGTCACGGCGCCCCTTCCTTTTATTTCCCAGAAAGGAACCTTCCCAATGGAACCGATTACGATGAACATTCCCGTTTTGGCCCTCCGTGGCCTGACGGTTTTCCCAAATATGAATATGACCTTCGACGTGGAACGCAACATCTCCATTGCGGCTCTGGAGCGTGCAATGGAAATGGAACAGGACATTTTTCTGGTGGCTCAGCGGGAGATCAGCGTGACTGCTCCCGGGGAAAAGGACCTCTACCAGGTGGGTACCGTGTCCCACATTAACCAGATTCTGCGCCTGTCTCCCACCTCTGTCCGGGTGATGGTGGAGGGTCGTTTCCGGGCACGTATCCACCGTCTGTGGCAGACAGAGCCCTTCCTGCAGGCCAATGTGGAGCAGTTACAGGAGCAGGAAGTCTCTGAGGCCTTCCAGCACAGCCCCCGTACGGAGGCGCTGCTGCGTCAGACGTGGAACCTGTTCAGTGAGTATGCGGGGCTGGCAGGCAATCTGCCCGAGGAGATGGTCACCACAGTCATGGATACCCGGGATGTGGGATATCTGGCCGACTTCATTGTTCAGAATATTGCCCTGCACTATACCGACAAGCAGGAAATTCTGGAAGAGACGGCCCCCTATATCCGACTGCGCAAGCTGAATCACTTCCTGGCACGAGAGTGCAACGTGCTGGGGTATGAGCATGAGCTGGAAGGCAAGGTACGCTCTCAGCTGTCCCAGTCTCAGAGAGAGCAGATCCTGCGGACGCAGATCAATGTGCTGCAAAATGAGCTGGGCGACGACGAGGACAGCGAGATTGATGAGTATCGCCGCGGCATTGAGGAACTGCATCTGGAGGATGAGACGGAAAAGCACCTCATGAAGGAGGTCAACAAGCTGGCCAAGCAGCCCTTCGGCAGCGCGGAGGCATCCGTCATCCGGAATTATCTGGATGTCTGCCTGGAAATGCCATGGAATACAACTACAAAGGAACGGGTCAGTGTGGACGCAGCTCGCCGGGTGCTGGAGCATGATCACTTCGGCCTGGAAAAGGTGAAGGAGCGGATTCTGGAAACCATTGCCGTTCGCCAGATGAATCCGGAAGGAAAGGGGCAGATCATCTGCCTGGTGGGCCCTCCAGGCGTGGGCAAGACGTCCATTGCCATTTCTGTGGCAAATGCTTTGAATCGGAAGCTGGCAAGACTGTCTCTGGGCGGTGTCCGGGATGAGGCCGATATCAGGGGCCACCGAAAGACTTACATAGGCGCTATGCCCGGCCGCATCATCGACGCACTGCGACGCTGTGGGTCCATGAATCCCCTGATGCTGCTGGATGAGATCGACAAGCTGGGCAATGACCAGCGGGGCGATCCTGCATCCGCACTGCTGGAAGTGCTGGATAGTGAGCAGAACAGCAGCTTCCGGGATCACTTCATGGAAATCCCGGTGGATCTGAGCAAGGTCATGTTCATCACCACCGCCAACACCACCGATACGATTCCCCGCCCGCTGCTGGACCGTATGGAGGTGATCCAGCTTTCCAGCTACACGGATGAGGAGAAGGTACAGATCGCCCGCCGCCACCTGCTGGCCAAGCAGATGGAAGCCCATGGTGTGCCCAAGGGCGCTATGAGGGTGAGTGATGATGTGCTTCGTGTCATCATCTCCGACTACACCCGGGAGTCTGGTGTCCGTCAGTTGGAACGCCGCATTGCGGCATTGTGCCGAAAGACCGATATGGCCTTGCTGAAGGACAAGGTAAAGCGGGTGACGGTCACGGTGAAGGAGCTGCCCAAGTTCCTGGACTGCCAGCCCATGCCTCCGGCTCTCCACACGGAGAACGAGGAGATTGGTGTTGTCAACGGCTTGGCCTGGACCGAGGTTGGCGGTGAAATTCTGGAAGTGGAAGTCAACGTCATGGAGGGTTCCGGCAAGCTGGAACTCACCGGCAACCTGGGAGATGTGATGAAGGAATCCGCCCAGACAGCATTGTCCTGCATGCGCAGCCGTGCTGCCGTTTTGGGGATTCCGGAGGATTTCTACAAGACGAAGGACATTCACGTCCACTTCCCGGAGGGCGCTGTGCCCAAGGATGGCCCCTCTGCCGGTATTGCGGTGTCCACTGCAATGTTGTCTGCCCTTACCGGGCGAAAAATTAAGGCACACATAGCGATGACAGGTGAAGTTACTTTGCGCGGCAGAGTGCTTCCGATCGGAGGTTTAAAGGAAAAAACCATGGCCGCACTTCGCAATGGCATCACTACGGTCATCATTCCAAAGGACAATGTATGTGATCTGGAGGAAATCGACCAGACCGTCCGGGCAGGTCTGCGCTTTGTCCCCGTCTCCACGGTGGATGAGGTCTTTGCCGAGGCTCTGTGCCCTGCGGCAGCTGTCAAGCGGGAGGAACTGAGCGTTGCTGCCTTTGCCCCCGTGGCACGAGAGAACAGCTCTGACGCGGCACTGCGTCAGTAAGGAGAGATACATGGGACTGAATTTTGGAAAAGCGGAGTTTGTCCGCTCCGCCAGCAATCGGGACAGCTTCCTGCGGGACGGCCTGCCTCAGCTGGCGTTTGCGGGACGATCCAACGTGGGCAAGTCCTCGGTGATTAACCGAATCCTGGGGCGGAAGAATCTGGCCTATGTAGGTGCTTCTCCGGGAAAGACCACCCAGATCAACTACTTCCTGGTGGACCAGAAGGCCTACCTGGTGGACCTGCCCGGTTACGGCTATGCAAAGGTCTCCAAGGCGGAAAAGGAGCGTTGGGGCCGGCTGATGGACAGCTACTTTCAGCAGGAGCAGGAGATGATCACGGCTGGCGTTCTGATTGTGGATATCCGCCATAAGCCCACCGCCAACGACATGGTGATGCATGACTGGTTCCGCCAGACCGGCTGTCCGGAGATCATTGTGGCCAACAAGCTGGATAAGCTGAAGAAGAGCCAGGTAGAGCCTGCGCTGGCATTGATCAGGGAGACGCTGGAACTGCGGGAAGAGGACATTCTGGTGCCGTTCTCTGCGGAGAAAGGCACGGGGAAAGAGGAGTTGCTCCGAATTTTGGATGCCCATTGCCGCAGTTGAGCAAGCTCTCATTGCCGTGCGCTTTCTGCGGCGGTCATGATGATTGATAAGATGGCATTCTTTCAGGGGCGACTGTATGCGTACAGCCGCCCCTTCTTTGTGGGCAGGGAAGAAATGGGATTTTTCCGTAAAATCACAGAACCCCCTTTGCAAACGAAGAAAAATAAGGTAGAATGATATGCGGAATATCATGCAACCCAAAAATGGAGGTTTTCGGAATGGCTAAGCCTGTTTATAAGCGTGTATTGCTGAAGATCAGCGGTGAGGCGCTGGCTGGTGACAAGCACACCGGTTTGGATTTTGAGATGATTGGCAGTGTTTGTGATACCATCAAGGAGTGCCTGGACATGGGTGTCGAGGTGGGCCTGGTGGTCGGCGGCGGCAACTTCTGGCGCGGCGCTAAAAATAGCGGCGGAAAGATGGAGCGCACGCGTGCAGATCATATGGGGATGCTGGCTACCGTGATGAACTGCCTGGCTGTGGCAGATGTGTGCGAGCAGAAGGGAATCCCTGTCCGGGTTCAAACGGCCATCGAGATGCCCGCAGTGGCGGAGACCTACAGCCGCGGCCGTGCAATCCACCATTTGGAAAAGGACCGTGTGGTGATTTTCGGCGCCGGCTCCGGCAATCCCTATTTCTCCACGGATACCGCAGCTGTGCTGCGCGCAGCTGAGATTGACGCTGACGTCATCCTGCTGGCCAAGAATGTGGACGGCGTGTACAATGCTGACCCTGCAAAGGATTCCACCGCTGTGAAGTACGATGTGATCAGCTATGACGAGGTGCTGGCACAGCATCTGATGGTCATGGACGCCACGGCCACTTCCCTGGCCATGGATAACCACATCCCTGTGCTGCTGTTTGCTCTGAAGGACCCCCACAACATCATCCGCGCCCTGTGCGGTGAGAATGTGGGTACCATTGTGAAGGAATAATTCACCGCATTTGCGCATATGCGCCGCTCATAACAGATTATGTGAAAGGACGACATCATTATGCTGAAAGACGAATACAAGATTTACGAGGAAAAGATGCGCAAGAGCGTGGACGCTGTTGCAACAGAATTTGCTGCTGTTCGTGCAGGCCGTGCCAATGCCGCCGTACTGGACCGCATCTTGGTGGATTACTATGGTACTCCCACCCCCATCCAGCAGATGGCTGCCATTTCCAGCCCTGATCCCCGCGCTTTGGTGATCACTCCCTGGGATTCCACCTCTGTGAAGGCGATTGAGAAGGCTATTCAGAACTCTGATCTGGGTATCAATCCCCAGAATGACGGCAAGAGCATCCGGCTGAACTTCCCCCAGCTGACAGAGGAGCGCCGTAAGGATCTGGTCAAGCAGATTCACAAGTACTCTGAGGGCGGTAAGGTGGCTGTCCGCAATATCCGCCGCGATGCCATGGACCATTTCAAGAAGATGGAGAAGGCCTCCGAGATCACGGAAGACGAGCTGAAGCAGGTGGAGAAGGACCTGCAGAAGATGACCGATGACAGCTGCAAGAAGGTTGAGGAGCTCCTGGCGAAAAAAGAAAAGGAACTGATGGCAGTCTGATGGCAGCACTGCTTTCAAAAAACAATAAGGCGGGGCAGGCAGCGTGCCTGCCTCGCCATATTGCCATCATTATGGATGGCAATGGCCGCTGGGCCACAAAGCGGGGCCTGCCCCGCACAGCAGGCCATAAAGCCGGTGCGGAGGCCTTCCGCCGCATTGCAACCTATTGCAAGAACCTTGGCGTTCAGTATTTGACTGTTTATGCCTTTTCCACGGAAAACTGGAAACGCTCCGCTGACGAAGTGGGCGCCATTATGGTGCTGTTGAAAAAGTATCTCCTGGAAGCCATCGATACCATGGAGAAAGATCAGATCCGTTTGAAGTTTTTCGGGGATATGACACCGATCAGTCCGGAAATCCGGGCTTTGGCCCATGAGACCGACGAGATCAGCGATCATCTGCCAGAACAGGACTTTCAGGCCAACATCTGCCTGAATTACGGCGGACGGGATGAGATCCTGCGGGCTGTTCGGACCTTTGCAGCAGAGTGCGCTGCAGGGGAGAAGAAGCCCGAAGATCTGGACGAGACCATATTTTCTTCTTATCTGGATTCCAGGGGAATTCCGGACCCGGAACTGATCATCCGTCCCAGTGGAGAGCAGCGCCTGTCCAACTTTCTGCTGTGGCAGTGCGCGTATTCAGAGTTTTACTATACGGATACCCTCTGGCCCGACTTTGACGAGGCGGAGCTGGATCGTGCGATCGTGGCGTATCAGAGCCGTGACAGACGGTTTGGAGGTGTGAAGAAATGAGCTCTTTGCAGTCGAGAGTCCTGGTGGCCGTCATCGGTGTACCGGTGCTGACCTGGGTGGTGCTGTGGGCACCGATGCCGGTGCTGGCTGCTGCGGTCTGTGCCCTTGCGGGTATTGGCGGTGTGGAGTTACAGCGCTGTGTCAGCGGCGTGAAAATGAACGGACTGGTGGCTATGAGCGGCCTGTTTTCCGCTTTGACCGTGGGCTGCTATTATCTGGCGCCGCAGTATGTAGGAGTGATGGTCTGCGCGGAAGCTGTCGTACTTTTTGTTCACGCCATCCTCGGCGCTGGAGAGGTGAAGTTCAACCAGACGATGGCGGCACTGTTCGCAAGCATTGTGATTGCCTATTCCTTTGCTGCGTTCATCCGCATTGCCTCGTCCGGAATCAGCCGTGCGTATCTGCTGCTGCCCTTTATTCTCAGTTTTGCCTGTGATACGTTTGCCTATTTTGCGGGATGCGCTTTCGGCAAGCATAAACTGGCCCCCAAGGTCAGCCCCAAAAAGACAGTAGAGGGGTCCGTGGGCGGTATCCTGGGAAACCTTGTCTGCGGACTGTTGTTTGCCTTCGTGATGGACCGCTGGTTCGGCGGCAGTGTGGGTTATTGCGCCATGGCGGTGCTGGCCCTGTGCTGCAGCATTGTGGCCCAGGTGGGTGATCTCAGCTTTTCTCTCATTAAGCGGGAATTCGGCATCAAGGATTATGGACACCTGTTCCTGGAGCACGGCGGCGTGCTGGACCGGTTTGACAGTGTGCTGTTTGTGGCACCTGTTGTAGAGATCGTTTTGAACTTTGTGCACTAAGGAGCATCTATGACGAATACAATTTCCATACTGGGCTCTACCGGTTCCATAGGCCGACAGACCCTGGATGTGGCGGAGCAGATGGATCTGCGTGTGGCGGCAATCACCGCAAACTCCAGCGTGGAACGTATGGAGCGACAGGTGCGTCAGTTCCATCCGCGGCTTGCTGTCCTCACGGACGTATGCGCCGCAAAAGACCTGTCCGTCCGCATTGCGGACACGGATACCAGGGTGCTGAGCGGATTTGACGCCCTGCTGGAGGCGGCTACGCTGCCAGAGGCGGACACAGTGGTCACAGCCGTGGTGGGTATGGTGGGCCTGAAGCCGACCCTGGCCGCCATCGAGGCAAAAAAGAGAATTGCTCTGGCCAATAAGGAGACGCTGGTGTGTGCCGGTGAGCTGGTGATGGACGCAGCAGACCGCTGCGGTGCGGAGATCATACCTGTGGATTCTGAGCACTCCGCCATTTTTCAGTGTGTCCAGGGTTGTGCAGACCGTGGGGAGATCAAACGGTTGATTCTGACCTGTTCCGGCGGCCCCTTCTATGGCATGAGCCATGAGGAAGTGGGTAAAATGACAAAGGCGGATGCGCTGCGGCATCCCAATTGGACCATGGGCCCGAAGATCACAGTGGATAGTGCCACACTGATGAATAAGGGTCTGGAGGTCATCGAAGCCATGCGCCTCTATCGCCTGCCACTGGATCAGGTGGACGTGGTGATCCATCGCCAGAGCATTGTCCACTCCCTGGTGGAATACAAGGACGGCGCGGTGCTGGCACAGCTGGGAACACCGGATATGCGTCTGCCGATCCGCTATGCCATGACCTATCCCGAGCGGGGAGTGAATCCGGCGGAGCCGCTGGATTTGCTGAGCTGCCCGCCGCTGACCTTTGCGGCCCCGGATCGGACGGCGTTCCCAAGCCTGCAACTGGCAGAGGAAGCGGCCACTCAGGGCGGCACAGCCTGCGCCATTTTGAATGGTGCAAACGAGGAAGCCGTCCGTTTGTTCCTGGAGGATCGGGTGGGCTTCAACGATATTGCCGATCTGGTAGCCCGCACCCGTGCACAGGTGGCGGTGACGGCTCAGCCCTCTTTGGAGGATATTCTGGAAGCGGATCAGGAGGCGCGGCAGTCTGTGCTGCGCGGTACGCTGTAATGTAGGAGTGTTTTCATGATCGTTTATATCCTGGCAGCAATCTTGATTTTCGGTGTACTGGTTGCCGTTCACGAGTTTGGCCACTTCGCGGCGGCAAAGCTCAGCGGCGTACGGGTCAACGAGTTTTCCATTGGCATGGGGCCTGTCATCTGGAGTCGGCAGAAAGGGGAGACCCAGTACTCCTTCCGGGCGCTGCCCATCGGGGGATTCTGTGCCATGGAAGGCGAGGACGAGAACACCGGCGATGAGCGGTGCATGGTGAACCAGGGCTTCTGGAAGCAGCTATTTATTCTGGCTGCTGGCCCGCTGATGAACTTCTTGGCCGGTGTGCTGATCATTCTGGGCATTTATTCCGGTGCAACTGCCTTTTTCACCGATGAGATTGTCTATGTCGCACCGGAACTGGACCAGGCAGGGGAGGCGATCCTGCTGCCTGGTGACCAGGTCTATAAAGTCAACGGCTACCGCACCTACCTGGCCGGGGATACCAGTATGTTCCTCAGCTACGGCAGGAGCGGAGAGACGGACATAGAGGTAATCCGTGACGGTAAGCACATTCGCGTGGAGAATCTGGTTCGCCAGATCTGTACTGACCAGGAGGGGAAAGCCTATACTGGCTTTGGCATTACGCTGGGACGCCGTGCGGAGGAGGCCACCCTGGGTGCAAAGCTCCGTTACACCTGGTATACAGCACTGGATTTTGTGCAGCAGGTGCGGTTCAGCCTGATGCATCTGTTAACGGGCGGAGCGTCTATGAAGGACCTGAGCGGTCCTGTGGGCATTGTCTCCACCATCACGGAAGTCGGTACCCAGGCGGAGAGCAGCCGGGATGCCTGGTCCCGAATTTTCTATTTCGCAGCGCTGATTGCTGTGAATCTGGCGGTGATGAACCTGCTGCCAGTCCCTGCGCTGGACGGCGGCCGGATCTTCTTCCTGCTGATCGACGCCGTTTCCATGTTGCTGTTCAAACGGAAAGTGCCTGAAAAGTGGCAGGCAGCCGTGAATACTGCGGGCTTTGTTCTGCTGATGTGCTTCATGCTGCTGGTGACCTTGCAGGACGTTTTGAAGCTGTTCCGGTAAGCGGAGAGGAGACTTTAGTCATGACAAAGAAACTGATGGTTGGCAATGTGGCAGTGGGCGGCGGCGCTCCGGTGTCCATTCAGTCCATGTGCAATACCAGGACCGATGATGTGGAAGCTACTGTCGCCCAGATTTTGAAGCTGGAGGAGGCAGGCTGCGAGATCATTCGCGTCGCCATCCCGGATCAGGCTGCGGCTGAGGCCGTGGACCGCATCAAGGAGCGCATTCATATTCCGCTGGTTGCCGATATCCACTTCAATTACAAGTATGCACTGGAAGTGGCGGAGCGGGGCATCGACGCCATCCGCATCAATCCCGGAAACATCGGCGCTGAGGAAAACGTGAAGGCTGTGGCAAACATATGCCGGAGAAAAAACCTGCCCATTCGCATCGGTGTCAACGGCGGCTCGCTGGAAAAAGAGCTGCGGTCCAAGTACGGCGGCGTGACGGCAGAGGCGCTCGTGGAAAGCGCCATGGGCCACGTCCGGCTGCTGAACAAGTTCGATTTTGATGATATCTGCATCAGTGTCAAGTGCTCTGATGTGCCCCTGACTATGAAGGCCTACCAGCTGCTGAGCCAGCAGACGGAGTATCCGCTGCACCTGGGCGTTACGGAGGCCGGCACTCCCTCGATGGGCATGATCAAATCTGCTATGGGCATTGGCGGTCTGCTGTGCCTGGGCATCGGCGACACTCTGCGCGTGACGCTGACGGCAGACCCCGTGGAGGAGATCTACGCCGCTCACAAGATTTTAAAGGCGGCAGGTCTGCGCAGGCAGGGCGTCAACCTGATTGCCTGCCCAACCTGCGGCCGAACCCGCATTGACCTCATCCCCATTGCCGAAGAGGTGGAGCGGAGACTGGCAAACTGCAATAAAAATATCACAGTTGCGGTCATGGGCTGTGCGGTTAATGGACCAGGTGAGGCCTCTGCTGCTGATATCGGCATTGCCGGCGGCAATGGAGAGGGACTGCTGTTCCGTAAGGGAGAAATCCTTTACAAGGTTCCACAGGATCAGCTTGTGGACGCTTTGATGCACGAGATCGATAAATTATAAGGAACCTGTGAGGCTGCGGCGTACTCATGCGCTGCGGTTTCACTGTCTATGGGAAAAGGAAGAAAAGATGTCTAGGGATATTCCGTTTTTTGATATGTTTTCGGAACTGCAATACTCCGGTCAGCTTCGGCTGAAGCTGACCGGTGCCATTCTCACCGGAGTGATCATTGACCAGGGCAGCATGAGTATCGAGCTGCAGCTGACCGTCAAAACCGAGTTTCCAGAAGGAGATCAGCAGTTCCTGAAAGACTGCCTCCGGGAGGTTTACGGGTTCCGGGATGTGCGCTTGAAGGTGACCAGTAAGCTGCCGGAACCGCCTCGCTCCGCGGAGTCCTTTGCCCCTGCCGCGTCCGGTGGAAAGGGAGAGAAGGGGGGCAAGGTCCTGATGGGAAATCCCATCAAGACAAAACCCGGCCCCATGAAGGATTTGAATCTGAAAATGGGGATAGCCACCGTGTCGGGCAAGGTGTTTGCAGTGGAGATCCGGGAGACCCGCCGACCTGGTATGTGGCGCATGAGCTTCGATATGACCGACTACACCAACTCGGTGACCGTGATGAAGAATCTGACCGCCAAGGAAGCCCAGGGCCTGGAGAGCAGCATCAAAAAGGGAATGTGGCTCTGTGTCCAGGGCAAGATGGAGCCCACCTGGGACGGCAAGGACATTCAGCTCAACCCCTATCACATCAATGTGATTGAGCATGAGGGCCGGAAAGACACGGCTCCGGTGAAGCGGGTAGAACTGCATCTGCATACAAAGATGAGCAACATGGATGCCCTGACAGACACTACTGAAGCGGTGAAGCAAGCGATCCGCTGGGGCCATCCCGCCATTGCCATCACCGACCACGGAGTGGCCCAGTCCTTCCCGGATGCGTGGCACGCAGCGGGAGACAAGATCAAGATTCTCTATGGTGTTGAAGGGTATTTCATCAATAACATTGATGACCGGATTGTCGTCCACGGAACCCAGGATTGCAGCCTGGACGGTGAGTTTGTGTGCTTTGATATTGAGACTACGGGTTTGAAGGTTTCCCGAGAGGCTATCACCGAAATCGGTGCAGTGGTACTGCGCAACGGAGAGATCTGCGAGCGGTTCCAGACCTTTGTCAACCCCAACCGGCGGCTGACACCGGAGATCATCGGTCTCACCGGTATTACAGATGAGATGCTCAAGGATGCGCCCCAGCTGAAGGAGGCGCTGACAAAGTTCCTGGAATTCGTAGATGGCCGCCCTCTGGCCGCCCACAATGCGGAGTTTGATATCGGTTTTATTCGGGAGGGCTGCCGCAAGGTGGGGCTGGCCTTCAATCCTACTTATGTGGACTCGTTGATTCTGGCCCAGAATCTGCTGCCCAAGCTGGGCAAATACAAGCTGGACATTGTGGCAGAACACCTGGATCTTCCTGCGTTCAACCACCACCGGGCCAGTGACGATGCCGCAACCGTGGGCTATATGCTGATTCCCTTCTGGCAGATGCTTCACGAAAAGGGGATTCACACCCTGCAGTCCGTGAATCCGGAGATGGAAAAGCTGCGGCCGCTGGGAAGCAAATCGAACCGCTTTCCCAAGCACATCATCCTGCTGGCGCGGAATAAGGTGGGCCTCAAGAATCTCTACCAGATGATTTCAGCCTCCAACCTGAAATACTTCAAGCGTGTTCCCACCATTCCAAAGAGCCTGCTGATGGAACACCGGGAGGGTATCATTGTGGGCGCTGCCTGCGAGGCTGGTGAGCTGTTCAAGGCAGTGACAGATCACAAGGATTGGGACGAGCTGAAACGCATTGCCAGCTTCTACGACTACCTGGAGATCCAGCCCCTGTGCAACAATATGTTCATGCTGCGCAATGGCGAAGTGCAATCCGTGGAGGAGCTGAAGGAATTCAATCGTACCATCATCCGGTTGGGCGAGGAACTGAACAAGCCGGTGTGCGCCACCGGTGATGTCCACTTCCTGGAGCCAGAGGATGAGGTGTACCGCCATATCTTGCTGGCCTCCAAGAAATTCCCGGACGCCAATGAGTCCCTGCCCATCTACTTTAAAACCACCGATGAAATGCTGAAGGAATTCAGCTATCTGGGGGAAGAGAAGGCCTACGAGGTGGTGGTGACCAATACCCGGCTGGTGGCTGACCAGATCGAAACTTTTGAGCTGCTGCCCGCTGAGCTGTTTCCGCCCCGTCTGGAAAACTCTGAGGAGGATTTGAACAGACTGGTTTGGGAGAAGGTCCATGAGCTCTACGGAGACAATCCCCCTCAGCTGATTGTGGATCGTCTGAATGTGGAGCTGGGCGGCATTCTGGGAAAATACGACGTGGTTTATATGTCAGCACAGAAGCTGGTTCAGCGCAGTCTGGAGAATGGCTATCTGGTCGGCTCCCGAGGCTCCGTTGGCTCGTCTCTGGTGGCGTATATGTCCGGCATTACAGAAGTGAACTCCCTGCCACCTCACTATCGCTGCCCCAACTGCAAGAACAGTGAATTCATTTTGGATGGCTCCTATGGCTGCGGTGCGGATATGCCGGATAAGGTCTGTCCGGTCTGCGGCACTGAGTATATCAAGGATGGCTTCGACATCCCTTTTGAAACCTTCCTTGGCTATGGCGGCGGCAAAGTCCCTGATATCGATCTGAACTTTTCTGGTGAGTATCAGGCCAAAGCGCACCGTCATGCCATTGAGATGTTCGGTGAGACGCAGGTCTTCCGTGCCGGTACCATTGGTACGCTCGCGGAAAAAACGGCTTACGGCTTCGTGAAGAAGTATTTGGAGGAAAACGGGATTGTGGCAGGCAGGGCAGAAGAAAACCGTCTCACTCTGGGTTGTGTCGGCACCCGACGTACCACCGGCCAGCACCCTGGCGGCCTGGTGGTTGTGCCGGACGACAAGGACATGGAAGATTTCTGCCCGGTACAGCACCCGGCAGATGCTGACGATACCGACACGATTACCACTCATTTTGAATATCACTCCATGGAGGCAAACATCCTGAAGCTGGATATGCTGGGACACGATGACCCTACCATGGTCCGTATGATGGAGGACCTGACCGGTGTGGACCCGCATTCCATCCGGCTGGATGACCCGGACACCATGTCTATTTTCACCTCCAGCAAGGTGCTGGGCTATGAAAATGACGAGATTCTTGGCCCCACCGGTGCAGTAGCCATCCCGGAATTCAACACGCGGTTTACCCGGCAGATGCTGATCGACACGCAGCCTAAGGACTTCAACACCTTGGTGCGTCTGTCCGGATTTTCTCACGGTACTGACGTGTGGATGGGCAACGCCCGTGATCTGATCGTCAGCGGTACGGCAACCGTTCTGGAAACCGTGGGCTGCCGTGACGATATTATGCTCTACCTGATCTCCAAGGGTCTGGATCCCAAGATGTCCTTTAAGATTATGGAGAAGGTTCGTAAGGGCAAGGTGAAAAAGGGTGGCTTTGATGAGGGCTGGGTGGAGGCCATGCAAGAGCATGATGTCCCTGCCTGGTACATCGATTCGTTGGCGAAGATCGGTTATCTGTTCCCCAAGGCCCACGCAGTGGCGTATGTTATGATGGCCTTCCGGATTGCCTGGTATAAGGTCCATGAGCCGCTGGCTTTCTATGCTACCTTCTTCACGGTCCGCGCCAAGGCATTCGACGCAGAATACTGCTGTGCCGGAAAAGAGGCAGTCAAGCGGAAAATCAAGGAAATCGAAAATAATAAAGACGCCACAGCAGTGGAAAAGGACCTGATGACGACGTTGGAAGTTTGCTATGAGTTCTATCTCCGAGGCTTCCACTTTGATACCATCGACATCTACAACTCGGATGCCACCAAGTTCAAGGTGACTGAAAACGGTCTGCTGCCGCCGCTGTCCTCAGTTCATGGTCTGGGCGAGTCTGCGGCCTATGACACCGTGGAAAAGCGGAAGGGGAAGGAGTTTGTCTCCATTGAGGAATTTGCTCTTTGCTGCAACAAGCTCTCCAAAACCAATATTGAACAGCTGAAAAAACTGGGAGCCTTTGCTGGTATGGCAGATACCAGTCAGATCACACTATTTTAAAATATGTGGTGTGGCAACTCGATTGCCGCACCACATGCCTGGTTTTGCGGACCAGGGCGAATCATAAAAAGAAAGTGGAGCAGCTTGCATGCTGCTCCACTTTCTTTATGCCTGTGGTTACTTGTCCAGCTTGGCATTGCACTTGTTGACAAAGCGCTCGTTGTTGATGATGGCACGGGTGTGTATGCCCTGGCCGATGGGACCCTTTTCGTCCCATGCTTTGACCTTGAAGTCCACCATCTTGCCATTTTCAGACACAGCGAAGATCTCAGCCTCAGCCCACACAGTCATGCCCACTGGGGTGGGAGCGTCGTGGCTCACGTCCAGGTGAGTACCCACGCTGCCCTGGCCGTCTTCCAGAAAGCTCTGGAGGCAGGTCATGGCGGCATTCTCCATCATGGCACACATAAAGGGAGTGCCAAACACGGGCAGCATACCAGAACCGATTTGAGAGGCGGTCAGGTCTTCGGTGACGACCTGCTGCAGCTGGCACTTGGTACCGATCAGAATCATAAGAGAATCCTCCTTTGTTTGTTCCAGAATAGTTTACATGATCTTTGAACCGGACGCAAGGAAAAACAGAAGATCTGGAGAAAAATGACGTTTCGCGGGGGGAGGTGAATTGAACGAAGAAGGGAATCATGATACACTGAGCATATAAATGAACAAGGGAGATGCGCCTATGAAGCGTTGTTTTATTTTTTCTGCGGGGACTTTTTATGGAATGCACGAGCTGCCTGCCCCCGGGGATCTGATCCTTGCTGCGGATGCCGGGTATGAAAACTGTAAGGCGGCGGGAATCACCCCCCATCAGCTGCTGGGAGATTTTGATTCCATGGAGCAGCCGGCAGACTTTGAAAATGTATCCCGGTCTCCGGTGGAGAAGGATGATACCGACACCATGCTGGCAATCCGCACTGGTCTGGCTCAGGGCTGCACAGTGTTTTATCTCTACGGCGGCACGGGGGGAAAGCGGACCGACCACACCATTGCCAATATGCAGGCACTGCTGTTTCTCCGGCAGCACGGTGCTCATGGGTATCTCTATGACAATGACTTCGTCTGGACGGTTCTCCGGGACGAAAGCATTACCATCCCTAAAACGGTGGAGTGGGGACTGCTGTCGGTCTTCTGTATGGGAGACCGGGCTGAGGGGATCACCCTGCGGGGCGTTCAGTACAGGCTGGAAGATGGGGAATTGACACAGGGAGTTCCCATTGGTGTCAGCAACCATATTCTGGAGGATACAGCTTTGGTGTCTGTCCGGAGTGGAACTTTACTTGTTGGATGGGAGATTCCAGGCGCTGTATATTAAGTAGTATAACGAAATTACATAAAGAAGGCTTGCAGGAAGCTGAAGATTATTGTATGATATACAAAAAGAAAAAGGTCGACCTTTTTTGTGACCTTTTCAGTGAAACCGCAGACCAAGGTTGGTCACGGAGATTGAAAGGAGAGTAACAAAGATGGCAACTTTTACTGTGAACGGACAGAGCGTAACTGTAGAGAAGAATCAGAAGCTGATCCGTTACCTGAGAGATGAACTGCATCTCACCAGCGTGAAGGACGGATGCAGTGAGGGTGCTTGTGGTACCTGCTCTGTTCTCATTGATGGAAAGCCGACCAAATCCTGCATTCCAATGACGGATAAGATGGAAGGCAAGACCATTGTGACCATCGAGGGCTTGTCTGATTTTGAGAAAGATGTTTATACATATGCATTCGGTGCTGCTGGCGCAGTGCAGTGTGGCTTTTGTATTCCCGGAATGGTAATTTGCGCCAAGGGACTTCTGGACAAGAACCTGAACCCTACTCGGGAAGAGGCCGCCTATGCCATCCGCAATAACATCTGTCGCTGCACCGGCTATGTGAAGATCATTGATGCTATTTTGATGGCAGCTGATCTCTTCCGGGCTGGTGTGGTGCCTGAGATGCCGAAAAATTGGTCTCTAGGTCAGCGGGTGCCTCGGATCGATGTTGCGGAGAAGGTGACCGGTACCGGCCTTTATACCGACGACGTTTATGCGGAGGGAATGTTGTACGGCAGCGCAGTCCGCAGCGCACACCCCAGAGCCAGAGTTCTGGCCATTCACACGGAAGAGGCCAAAGCCCTTCCCGGCGTGGTGGGCGTGTACACCGCAGAGGACGTGCCCGGCAAAAACAAGGTGGGGCACTTGATGAAGGACTGGGACACCATGATTGCTGTGGGGGATATTACGCATTACCTGGGCGATGCCATTTGCCTGGTAGCCGCTGAGGATCAGGAGACTCTGGAAAAGGCAAAGGCCCTCATTAAAGTGGAGTATGAGGTTCTGCCCATGGTCCGCAATCCCCAAGAGGCCATGGCCCCTGATGCACCTCTGGTGCACAAGACCGGCAATCTGCTGACCCATAAGCAGGTGCACCGCGGTGACGCCAAAGGTGCTATTGAAAAGTCCAAGTATGTGCTCAAAGAGCATTTCTCCACTCCCTGGACGGAGCATGCCTTCCTGGAGCCTGAGTGTTCTGTAGCTTACCCCGACGGGGATGGCGTGCTGGTGCTCTCCTCTGACCAGAGCGCCTACGATACCCAGCATGAGATCATGGGAATGCTGGATCTGCCCGCTGAGAAGGTCAAGGTCCGCAACTGTCTGGTTGGCGGCGGTTTCGGCGGCAAGGAGGACGTGACGGCACAGCATCATGCAGCTTTGATTGCCTATCTGACCAAGCGTCCTGTGAAGGTGAAGCTGAGCCGTGCCGAGAGCATCCTGGTTCACCCAAAGCGTCACCCCATGGAGATGGATTTCACGCTGGGTTGTGATGAAAACGGCATGATCCAGGGCGTCATCGCAGAAGTGGTGGCCGATACCGGTGCTTATGCCTCTCTGGGCGGCCCTGTGCTGGAACGTGCGTGTACGCATGCCGCCGGACCTTACAACTATCAGAACTTTGCCATTGACGGCTACGCATACTACACCAATAATCCCCCCGCAGGCGCGTTCCGCGGCTTCGGCGTCACGCAGACTTGTTTCGCAATTGAAACCATGCTCAATAAGATGGCCGATGTGGTGGGAATTTCTCCCTGGGAGATCCGCTACCGCAACGCCATTCGTCCCGGTCAGGAGCTGCCCAACGGACAGATCGTGGATAACTCCACCGGCTTGGTGGAGACCCTGGAGGCAGTGAAGCCCTACATGGATGCTGCCAAGCATGTAGGGATTGCCTGCGCCATGAAGAATTCCGGCGTCGGCGTGGGCCTGCCTGATACCGGCCGTGTCCGTCTGGTGGTGGACGGCGGAAAGGTTCATATTTTTGCCGGTGCCTCCTGCATTGGTCAGGGCTTGGGCACTGTTCTGACGCAGATGATTTACGAGCAGACTGGCATCACGCCCGACAAGGTGGTTTATGAGAGGTCCAACACATATCTCTCACCGGACTCCGGTACCACGTCCGGCTCCCGCCAGACGCTGTTTACCGGTGAGGCTGTTCGCCGTGCCTGCCAGGATCTGAAGGCAGCACTGGAAGGGAAGAGCCTTGAAGCACTTAACGGTCAGGAGTTCTACGCCGAATATTTTGGTAAGACCGACCCTCTGGGAGCGGATGTACCCAATCCCATCAGCCATATCGCCTACGGTTATGCCACACAGATCTGCATTCTGGATGATGAGGGCAAGATTCAGGAGATCGTGGCCGCTCATGATGTGGGTAAGGCAGTCAACCCCCTGTCTCTGGAAGGCCAGATCGAGGGCGGTGTGGTGATGTCTATGGGCTATGCCTTGACAGAGAACTACCCGCTGACCGACTGCAAGCCCACCGCCAAGTTTGGCACCCTGGGACTGTTCCGGGCACACCAGATCCCCAGGATCGTGCCCATCATTGTGGAGAAGGAGGGGCTGGATGTGGCCTGTGGGGCCATTGGCATCGGCGAGATCACGTCCATCCCTACGGCACCTGCTATTGCGGATGCCTACTATCGATTTGACGGTCAGTTCCGCACCAGCCTGCCTCTGACTGACACTCCCTACAGCCGAAAGCCATGAAAATGGAGCAGGCCCAAAATCGGGCCTGCACCTTACATCATCTTTAATTGGTTCAGTGCCTGGGCGGTGTCCACGTCGAAGAGTTCCTCTTCCAACACCTCCAGCAGCTTCAGCGCATCCGGGTGATTCCGGATGACGACGCTGCCGCCGCGATCCCCGCTGATTGCCATCAGCTCCGGGAAATATCGTGCAGGGAAGAGACAGGGGTTGCCCCGGCGGTCCTGATGACCCAGAGCGGCAATACACGCAGGCTCCATCCGCCAAAGCGCAATGAGCGCTTCAATACTCTCACGGCGGAGAAGCGGTTGGTCTGCAACCTGGAAGAGAACACCATCCAAATTCCTTAGGGCAGAAAGACCTAGTTGCAGGGTGTGACTTTGTCCCAAGTCCGGCTGGTCATTTGAAATATATGTGAAGCCAAATTCCTTTACAATGCTTGAAAATTCTTTGAATTGTGTGACAACGACAACGGTTTCAAACTGGTTTGCAGGAACTGCATCCAGTGCGCGGCGGAAGAGACTCCGCCCCTGGAGTTTCATAGCCAGCTTGTTGGCTCCGAATCGCCTTGCGTTTCCAGCGGCCATGACAACGCAGCCAATTTTCAAAGGTTCTTTCATTTTCACACCCTCATTTTCTGTTGTGATCCTATTTAGTATATCCGCCTTTTCCTGGGAAAGTCAATCCGGGACAAAGGGTTCAGTTTGAATTTGTTAAGGAGGAAATGCCCCATGAGCAAAAGCGTTGGCAAGAGCATCCCGCGTGTAGATGCATTTGAAAAGGCAACGGGCAGAGCAAAGTATGTAGATGATCTGTGCGGGCGTGACGCACTCATCATCAAGGTTTGTCGTTCTACAATCGCACATGGCTATGTGAAGTCGATTGATACCAAGGAAGCAGAGGCTATTTGCGGTGTGGTGAAGGTTCTGACATGCTTTGATGTTCCGGATATTCCCTTTC
Organism: Oscillibacter sp.; assembly: GCA_020025475.1. Taxonomy (GTDB): domain Bacteria; phylum Bacillota; class Clostridia; order Oscillospirales; family Oscillospiraceae; genus Oscillibacter. Next base: position 38,887 of record JAHHSA010000006.1, on the reverse strand, counting down.
CGACGGCAGGCCATCCCTGGTCCACGGACCCCTCTCACCAGGATATCGCAGACCGGAAGCTGCTGAACCAGCACGTTCGTTATTATGGGGATGACGTGGCTGTGGTCATTGCTGAAAACGAGATCGCAGCAGTCCAGGGTGTCCGTGCCCTGAAGGTGGAGTATGAGGAACTGCCCTTTGTTCTGGATGTCCAGGAAGCTATGAAGCCGGATGCGCCCCTGATTCACGATGAGCGCGGCGACAGCAACATCGTTGCCCACACCTCCATCAACAACGGTAATTATGAGGAGGCTCGCAAGGAGCCGGGGCTGATCAAGGTCGAGGGCTGGTATGATACCCCTACCGTGCAGCACTGCCACATTGAGAATCACGGCTGCTATGCTTACGAAGAGGCCGGCCGTGTGGTGGTCGTAAGCTCCACGCAGATCCCGCACATTGTCCGCCGCTGTACCGCACAGGCTTTGGGCCGTCCATGGGGTGATGTGCGCATCATCAAGCCCTATGTGGGCGGTGGCTTCGGCAATAAGCAGGATGCTCTGTACGAGCCCCTTTGTGCCTGGTGTTCTACCAAGGTCGGCGGCCGTCTGGTTCACTATGAGTGCACCCGTGAGGAGACCTTCGTTTGCAACCGTGTCCGCCATGCCATCCGCACCCACATCATCTCTTACGTCCGTCCCAACGGTGAGCTGGTGGCTCGGAAGTTTGAGGCGTTTTCTAACCAGGGCGCTTACGCCTCCCACGGCCACGGCATTGTTGCCAAGGGCATGGGCGCGTTCCCTCAGCTCTATCCCTGCCCCAATGTGGAGTGTGATGCCTATACGGTTTACACCAACCGTCCCGTCGCCGGTGCCATGCGTGCATATGGTATCCCGCAGGCAATGTTTGCAGGTGAGAGCCACATTGATGATATCTGCAAGGCTATCGGTATGGAGCCCCTGGAATATCGCCGCAAGTATCTGATGCCAGTGGGTTATGTGGATAACTTTTCCAAAAATGAGATGTACTATGATTCCTTCAATCAGTGCCTGGATAAGGGGATGAAGGCAATCGACTATGAACGCAAGTTGAAGGAATATCAGAATCAAACCGGTCCCATCCGCCGCGGTGTCGGCGTGGCCGTATTCTGGTACAACAGCGGTGTGTGGCCCATCTCTCTGGAGTCCTCCTCCTGCCGCATGGTCCTGAACCAGGACGGCTCTCTGCAGTTCCAGCTGGGTGAGACTGAGATTGGCCAGGGTGGCGATACTGCATTCTCCCAGATGGTGGCTGACGCAGTTGGCGTGCCCGTGGAGGATGTTCATGTGGTGTCCACGCAGGATACGGATGTATGCCCCTTCGGTACCGGTGCATATGCTTCCCGCCAGTCCTACATTGCCAGCTTTTCCATCAAGCAGACCGGTCAGGCCCTCAAGGAGCGAATCCTGGAGATCGCCCATGAGCAGACCCGTATGCCTGTGAGCAGCCTGGATCTGGTGGATGGCAAGATCATCCGTACCACTGACGGCCGAGTCCTCAAGACACTTGGTGAGCTGGCAACCGAGAGCCTGTACTCTCTGGAGCACAGCCAGCACATCACCGCTGAGAAGACCACGCAGATCAAGTCCAATGCCTACACCTTCGGCTGCACTTTTGCTGAGGTCGAGGTGGATATCCCCATGTGTAAGGTGAAGCTGCTGAATATGGTCAACGTCCATGACTGCGGAACTCTCATCAACCCTGCGCTGGCCGAGGCACAGGTCCACGGCGGAATGTCCATGGCAATCGGCTACGGCCTCAGCGAAGAGCTGAAGTTTGACGAGAAGACCGGTCGTCCTTTGAACAACAACCTGCTGGACTACAAGCTCTCCACTATGATGGATCACCCCCATCTCAAGAGCGCATTTGTGGAAAACCCGGAGCCGACATCTCCTTATGGCGTCAAGGGCTTGGGTGAGCCTCCCGCGGCTTCCGGTGCTCCCGCAATCCGCAATGCTATTTTCCAGGCCACCGGTGTGGCAATTGACCGCTGCCCCATGACGCCCCATGTCCTGTACAAGGAGTTCAAGGCAGCTGGACTGATCGAAGACTAAAAGGAGGGACTCACTACTATGTATGATATGAAGGCACTTTATGAGGCCACTTCTGTGGACGATGCTGTGGCCCTCCGGATAGCTCATCCTGAGGCACAGATTATTGCCGGCGGCTCGGACGTTCTGGTCCAGATGCGTGAGGGAAGACGAGCTGGCGCAGAGCTGATTTCCATTCAGAAACTGGATGAGCTTCGCGGCGTGAAGATGGAAGAGGACGGCACGATCCGTATTGGCAGCCTCACCAGCTTCTCCCATATCACCAAGGACCCCATCATCCAGAAGCATCTGCTGGTCCTGGGGGAGGCTGTTGATCAAGTTGGCGGCCCTCAGATCCGCAACATTGGTACCATTGGCGGCAACACCTGCAACGGCGTAACCTCCGCTGACTCGGCATCCACGCTCTTTGCCCTGGATGCCATCATTGAGCTGACCGGCCCCAACGGTGTTCGCCGTCTGCCCATTCAGGAGTTCTACATCAAGGCCGGCAAGGTGGACATCCGCGAGGGCGAGATCCAGACCGGGATTCTGATCCCCAAGGAGAGTTACGAGAACTGCTGCGGTCACTATGTGAAGTACGCCATGCGCAACGCCATGGATATTGCTACCCTGGGAACTTCCGTCAACGTTCGCCTGTCGGTTGATAAGAAGACTGTGGAGCGCGCCAGAGTTGCCTTTGGCGTTGCGGGTCCCATTCCCATGCGTGCTGCAACTGCAGAGAACCTGGCTGCAGGCAAGCCTATCTCCATGGAGCTGGCTGAGGCCTTCGGCAAGGCTGTCAGGGAAGATATTAATCCACGAGATTCCTGGCGTGCTGCTAAGGATTTTCGTCTGCACATTGCAGTGGAGAGCGCCAAACGAGCTTTTATCGAATCCGTGAAGCTGGCAGGAGGTGATCTGTAATGGAAAAGCATGTGAACCAGTTCCAGAATGTGCACTTTACCTTGAACGGCAAGGAAGTTGAGAAGTACGTGGACGTCCGTGCCTCTCTGACCGATATGCTCCGCAACGACTACAGCATGACCTCCGTCAAAAAGGGCTGCGAAGTGGGTGAGTGCGGTGCCTGCACGGTCATCATTGACGGGGAGGCGTTCAACTCCTGCATTTACCTGGCTGTCTGGGCTGAGGGCAAGAACATCACTACGCTGGAGGGTCTGATGGGGCCCAATGGCGAGCTGAGCGACATTCAGCAGGCCTTCATTGACGAGGCTGCGATCCAGTGCGGTTTCTGCTCTCCCGGCTTCATCCTCTCCGCCTGGGAGATTCTCAACTCCGGCAAGGAGTACACCGATGATGAGCTGCGGAAGCTGCTCTCCGGCCACCTATGCCGCTGCACTGGCTATGAGAACATTCTGCGTGCCGTAAAGAAGACCATGTATCAGCGCCTGGGCAAGGAAATGCCCCAGGAGGATTAATTCACCCTGCTGCGTGTTTATGCCCCCACTCCACCCGGAGTGGGGGCGTTTTGTCCCAGAGCAGGGGAGCGAAGCTCCTCTCTTTTGTTTTGTTTGACGGGCAGGAGAAACTGCGATATAATATCAATACCAAGAGAGGAGGACACCATATGAAAACCATCATTACGATCGGACGACAGTTTGGCAGCGGCGGCAAGGAAGTCGGCATTCGCCTGTCCAAGGAACTGAACATCCCTTTTTATGATAAGGAGATCCTGCGCGTAGCAGCTGAGAAGAGCGGCATGTGTGAGAAGATCTTTGAGAACTTCGATGAGAGACCCAAGAGCCTGCTCTACTCCATCGCCATGGACTCCTATATGTTCAGCCTCCCTGGTGCAGGAGCCAGCGATTCGCTGGAGCAGCAGGTCTATCTGGCTACGTTTGATACCATTCGCAATATTGCGGAGCAGGGCTCCTGTGTAATCATCGGCCGGTGTGCCGACTATGCGCTGGCAGATAACCCCAACCTCTTGAGTCTCTTTATCCATGCACCTATGGATGTGCGAATCAAGCGAGTGGCGGAGCGTCAGAATCTGACACCGGAGAAGGCGAGATCCCTTATTTTGAAGACCGACAAGCGTCGTGCTTCCTATTATGAGTATTATTCCTCCCAGAAGTGGGGCGCTGTGGAGAGCTATGATTTCTGCATTGACAGCAACTACTTAGGCCTGGGCGGTACTGTTGAGATGATCCGTGCCATGATTGAGCATAAGGAAAATCCCGTTCTCAGCCCTACGGAAGAGGACCCCACCCGCTGAATTTCAGGATATGAACAAGGAGCGCATCGTGTACGATGCGCTCCTTTAATCAAATATTAAAGATGTTTGTCCAGAGAACGATAAAATCCAAAGGTACGTTCAAAACGGGCTTTTGCATAGGTGTCCACATCTGCTTGGAAGCTGCGATAGGCAGAGAGCAGCTGCTGCGCCTCTTCGGTCAGTATGGCACCGCCGCCGTGCTGTCCCCCAATGGTGGAGGTGAGCAGCTTGAAGCCAAAGGTCTCCTCAGCCGTGCGGATGATACGCCAGGCCTTGGAGTAGGCCATCTCCATGGAAGCCGCAGCTGAGCGGAGAGAATGGTGCTCCTGGACTCGCTCCAGCAGCGTGGCAACACCAGGGCCGAAGCATCGCTGATTGTCGTCTGTGAAAAGCCGAATGCTCAGCTTCAGTTGCAGTTCCTTCGCCATGATTTTCCTCCAGAATGGTGTAGTGAATATTATATTATCACATTTGTGAAGATTTGCAAACGAAGAAAAGTGTGTTACAATGAGAACGAAAAAGAACAGGTCAGTCTGCGACCTCGTGCGATGACCTTACAAAGGAGAGCATATCATGCTGTTTAAAAATGAAGATGCCAGTCTGGAATTAAAAATTGTGAACTATGAGCTTGCCGAGTATGAGGTGATGCCCGGCAGCGATGACCAGAATTGGCTGGTCCTTCGTGCTACTTGGCAGGATGAGAACGGGGAGATCATCAAGGACTCCAACAGCTGCCTGCTGACTTACGAGCTACAGGAGATGGCTGCTGGCCTGAAGGTGCTCAACGCCGGAATCAAGCAGTCTTATGAGAGCGTATTTCAGGAGCCATACTTTACCCTGTCTGCCTATGCGGAGGGGGAGGGCTTCCGTGTCTATGTATCGTTCTATCTGCCCAATACCATGGATGGCAACGACACGGCGGAGCTAAACGTATGGATGGATCACGACCAGATGAATGCTCTGGTTACGGAGCTGGATCAGCTTTGCGCCAAGTATCCAGACCGGAAATAAAGCCCATAGCTGAACTGTCGAGGAAAACGCCCCGGAGCATGGCTCCGGGGCGTTTGGTCTCAATGGAAAGAGGGATTACAGGCTGTTGGCCTGCTCCACGACCTTGCGAAGGGCCTCTGCGGCATCGTCAGGCAGCTTGTTGAAGCCGCCTTCAGCAGTCTCCAGACCCTCCACGTAGTTCAGGCGGTCCTGCATACGGGCCTTCATCTGTGCCACGTAGTCGTGGTCGTTCAGATCTGGTACAAAGCCTTCCCGCTCGCAGATCTCAATGTCGGAGAAGGGCCCCCAGGGTTTGAACTGGGCCTTTCCCTCCACCACGGACTCCAGAATGGAGAGCGTGTCTTCCTTCTGGACTTTCTTGCCCATAAAGTCACCGGTGTTGATGATGTAGCAGGCTACATTCTTCTCAGCTACCAGCTTCTTGAACTTCTCATAGTCGTTGACCAGAGGATAGGTACGGAAGGGGTTTGCATAGGGCTCCACCACCAGAGCGTTGGGGTCAACACCCTCCTTCAGACGCTCAGCAGAGGAGCGCTTGGTGGCCAGGGTTGCACCCATGACAGAGGCCAGAGAAGCACCCTTCAGACGGACGATGGGAGGAATGGTGGGGTCCTTCATAATCCAGAAAATGGCATTCACAGGAGACTCAATCTTATCCACCCGGTTGGGGGACCACAACTTGGACTTAATGGCACGACCGTTGCCGTTGCGGACGTCCTCGGTGACCAGGACCACTTTACCGTCCTCATCCAGGGTGGCGGAGCAGTTCTGGGCAGTCAGCAGATACTTGTTATCCTCGGAGTTGCAGGGATAGTCAGCAGTCTTATCAAAGTAGGTGGGCTCCAGAGCAATGGAAGCACAGGTGTCGGAGTTGATGATAAAAGCATCATCGTGCAGCACCTTGATGGAGGGATACTTCCCACCATGCTTGGCGTGGGTGAGAGTGGACTTGCCAGAGCCGGAGAGGCCGAACACAGCAGAGACAAACTTGCTGCCGTCAGAGAGGGTATACTCCTTCTGCCCGCCGTGGCAGGAAGCGTAGCCGTTGCGATTTGCAATGGCCCAGGCCAGGGTCAGAGTGCCCTTCTTGTGCTCACCGAAATAGCGCATACCCAGAATAGCGGCGCAGTTGGACTCCGTATTGAAGTAGCACAGGCACTTGGGATCGCAGATATCCTCCTGACCGGGGGCACCGGTCCACTGGGGATCAGAGAAGATGTAGATATCAGGTTCCTTGCCGTTGCCAACAGGCTTGGAATTCTTGTAGCGTTTGACATATTCATCAGAGGTGTACTGGAAGTTCAGCATCCAGTTGTAGAGCAGGTTTTCCTCGCCCTCTGGAATCAGAAGGTGTGCCTTCACCATAAATTCCTCATCTAGACCGATGTAGACCTCAGCGTGATACATGGTCTTCCAGCGGGTATCATAGACGGCGTCCATGACGATTTTATCCAGAGCGGCGGTATTCACGCCAGGCTTGCCGGCAATGCGGCGGGCGGGCGCGTAGCGGCCGGTGATGGAACCGTCGTTGAACAGCAGTACCTTAGCGTCAGAGTCCAGGCCGAATTCCTCCCCACGGTAGACAGGCATGTCGGTTACGACAGTCCCGGGAGCGTTCTTTGCCAGCTCATAGGCCTCCCGAAGAGTGTTTATTTTAACGACATTATTGCCATAGAAGGGAGCTTCGATAATGGAACGGGTTTTGGAGAAGCCGACCTTGTTGGGACCGATCTCCGCGCGGGGATAATAGGCTTTGGTAGACATATGCTTTCCTCCAATTAAAATCTCCCAGAAGGGTAGTGGGTCATAATTGTATTCTATGATACTGCAATCTTTACTAGAATACAAGAATATCTTGCAGCGATCTTTGAGATCAAGACAGCACTAAGATGCTTTCTGTGTTCAGAAAATTTCAGGGGTGTGTAACAAATTGGCGATTTGGATAGTCATATGGGTAAGAAAGCATGGAAGGAGGCTGGCTGCTCTTTATGCGGGAAGACCGACAATTTGAGGCGGTGTATCAGGAAAACGCCAGACTGGTTTTGAGATATCTGCGGAGCATCGGCTGCCCCATGCAGGATGCGGAAGATGTCATGCAGGAAACGTTTGTGAAGGCTTTGCTGAACATTGATACCTTCCGAGGAGACTGTAAGATCTCTGTTTGGTTATGCCAGATTGCCAGGAATACCTGGTATGATCTTCTGAAACGGCAACGACGGGAAGTGCCCAATGATGAAGTGGAATGCTTTGCCACCCGGATGCACGATGGCCTGGAATGGGTGGATCTGTTTCAAAGCCTGCGGGAACCCTATCGGTCTGTTTTTACCTGCAAGACCTTTGGAAACTGGTCCTATGCTGAGCTTGCGGCGCGTTATGGGAAAACAGAGAGTTGGGCCCGCGTGACCTATCTTCGGGCACGATTACAGATGCAGAGGCTGCTGAACCAACAGTCAGAGGAGGGGACGACGTGAAAAAAGAATGTGAAATTGTAAGAGATCTGATTCCGGCATATCTGGACGATCTGTGCAGCAATGCCAGCAGGGAGGCTGTAGAGACTCATATCCGGGAATGTGAGGCGTGCAAGGTGTTTTTGGAGGAGGTACGGCAGGGGGTTCCAGAGGATGTGCCGCAGCTTCTGGATGAGGAGGATGTGCTCCGGCGTACTGCCTGGAAGCTTAGCAAGCGCGCAATTGGTTGTGCCGTCGGAGTGACAGCCATTGTGCTCTATTGGCTGATCTATCTGTGGCAGGATTGGCTGGCCGGACAGGGAAACTACACATATTTCCCCTACCAGTTCTATGAGACGTACAGTATTGGGTATCTGCTGGTTCCTCTGCTGAGCGTGGTCTGGCTGGCAGTGGTGCTGGTCAGGACATTCCGGCGGAAAACCTGGGCGAAGAATACTGCGCTGCTCGCAGTGCTGACACTGCTGATATGTCTTCAAATTGGGTATCTGCATGGAGAGTCACAGAAGATCTCCGTCTCCACCTTTACGACAGTGGAATGCATTCCGGATGAGTATCACATTGTTCTGGACAGAGATGACATGCCAATCACGCTTCGGACCACACCCATGATTACAAACCTGCTTCAAACGGACGGGACCATCTACGGAATTGAATTTGAATACCGTCAGACAGACCCCGCACAGGGGACATTGCTCTTTATTAGTGCTGCCTTAGATCCGTCGGAACAGTAACATGCACGATAAAACAGCCGGCATCCGATGCTGCATCGGATGCCGGCTGAAAATCTTTGTAGTCAGCTTTTTGCAGCCAGGGCGCGGGTTAGGTCTGCAAAGTTCTGGAGGGTCAGTTTTTCACCACGAACAGATGCGGGCAGACCGCAGTCCTCAATACAGCGCTGAATCTGCTCCTTGCCAAGATTGGGCAGAGCAGCGGCCAAACTGTTGGACAGGGTCTTGCGGCGCAGCAGGAAGGCTCCGCGAATCACTTTAAAAAAGAATGCCTCGTCCTCCACCTGGATAGCAGGCGCGGGGCGGCGGACACACCGCAGGACGGCGGAGGTCACCTTGGGGGCTGGAATAAACTTTTCCCGGGGAACGTCAAAGAGAAGTTCTGTCTCCATGTAATACTGAAGGAAGAGCGTAAAAGATCCGCCGTCACCTGAGCCCTGAGGGGCGGAAAGACGCTGGGCCACCTCCTTTTGGATCAGGACGGTGATAGAGTCGAAACAGTCAGCTTGCACCAACTTGGTCAGCACAGGCGTGGTGATATTGTAAGGGAGATTGGCGCAGACGATGGGTTTGAGACCAGAAAATTTCTCGGCGGCCAGTGCGGCCACATCCAGTTTCATCACATCGCCGGGGACAATCTCTACGTTGGGGTAGGGGGCCATGGTCTCGGCCAGAACCGGAAGCAGGGACTGGTCCAGCTCCACGGAAACCACCTTGCCGGCCCGCTGTGCCAGCTGAGAGGTCAGGGGGCCGATGCCTGGGCCAATTTCCAGCACACCGCAGCGCTCATCTGCCTGGGAAGCAGCTGCAATATCATAGGGGACCTGAGGGTCAATCAGAAAATTCTGACCCATAGATTTGGAAAAATGAAATCCGTGGCGGCCTAAAAGGCCACGGATGGTATCGAGATCACAGAGATCCATCGTATATCCGCCTTTCATCGGTGATGATCGGGGGATAGGCCGCCCGATCTGGAATCAGTATTTTTAGTATATCAGATTTTTTCCTGGTTGTATTGCTTTTTTTTCACAAACATGGTTTTATGTTAGTACGCCATGAAAGTGAGGTATCTATGGATAACAAGAAATTTCAACTCAATGCGCTGACGCTCCATCTGATCGCCATGTTCTGTATGCTGCTGGACCATATGTGGGCGACGGTAGTCACCGGAAATATGTGGATGACATACGTTGGACGGCTGGCCTTTCCGATTTTTGCATTCATGATCGTTGAGGGTTATTTCCACACCAGCAATTTCAAGAAATACTTACAGAGAATGCTGGTGTTTGCACTGCTCTCTGAGATCCCCTTCAACTTAATGAACAGCGGTACGCTGATCGATCCTTTCCACCAGAATGTGATTTGGACCTTCCTGATTGCACTGTTGTGTGTCTCACGGATCGACAGGACATTGAAAAGTGACCGCAACTTTGTGTTCAGAGTGCTGGTTTGCGCGGGAATCAGCATGCTGGGCTACGTGGTGGGTACGATTGCCATGGTGGACTACCATGGACACGGAGTGCTGACCGTGCTGGTGTTTTATTTCTTCCATGGCCGGAAATGGCCTCAGCTTTTGGGGCAGGCGGCGGGCCTCTATTTCATCAACTTTGTGCTGCTCCAGAACATGACCATTCCCCTGATGCTCTTTGACCATTCGTATGACTTTCCCGTCCAGGGCTTTGCACTTCTGTCCCTGATCCCCATCTGGCTGTATCGAGGGAAGCAGGGCCCCCACAGCAAGGCAATCCAGTATGCCTGCTACGCATTCTATCCGGTGCACATTCTCGTGCTGTCGCTGATAGGACTGTACATGCCAACCTGAGAACTGATGCAGCCCGCCCCATCGGCACAGTCCGATGGGGCGGGCTTCTTTTCAATTTGCAAAAAGCGCTAGCGCCTGAATCCAGACGCTAGCGCTTTTCCATGTTGAATCACAGACAAATTACTTCAGGAAATACACGGTTACACCGCGTCTGCCGAAGTTGATACATTGCTGATAAGTGTCGTGATAAAGATCCAGATTGTTGCCTACATAGCCGGTATCCTCTGCCACACTGAGACCGTACACATAGGAGCCGTCGGCTGTAACAATATACATCCGGGTACCAAGGGGAACCACACGCTTATCCACAGCGACGGTGCCGCGGCGGACATGGGTACCTGTGGCTGTGCGAGTTCCAACACCATCGTGACCGGCCGTATAGGCGGTTGCCTTCATGGACTTGACAGAGGAGAAAGCAAGGACTTCGCCAGTGCTCAGGGTCAGTGTGCCGCTGCCATCTGCGTTTTTGCTGACGCTGGCGATAGAGGAGTGAATGTTCTCCTTGGTCGTGGTGGGAGTCATCACGGCAGTGCCGTACTCAATGATCTTGTCTTTGGCAGTGCTCTCCAACTCTTCCACAAACTGTCGGGAGATCATCTTTCCGTTGGACCAAACCTCTTCATAAATGGAAGTGCGGACACCATCGGCACCCTCCTGGACAACTTTCTCCTCTCCCTTTTTCATCTTGTCATTGGGGCGGCGAATGGTCATATAGGTGTCAGGCTCACTGACCCGCTCGTAGAGGGTCAGGTCAGATGCGACGGTGATAAATACCTGATCGTCGGATACACGGACAGAGACCATGTCCAAAGGACTGGGCTGCAGGTGCAGGCGGCGCAGCAGAGTGGCGACCGTCTCGTTCTTGGCAGTGTCGGACACGGTCGTGCCCTGGCAAGTGATCGTGACAGGCTGACCAGCTTTCAGGCGAACATCGTAACCGGAGCGAGGGGAAGAGGAGACGTCGATGAGAGAGGAATCAATGGCAGCAGGCGTCTTGTCGGAGCCATCCAGCACAATGGCGTAGTCCTCAATTCCAGACAGAATATAGAGGGCGTTGGCCGTCGGTGCGGCAGAGAGTGCAACTGTCAAAGCGGCAGCCATACCGACCAGCAGAGGACGAGAATGATTCCGGGCTTTCGTCTGGAAAAAGTTCAGGTTCTGTTTGTTCAAAACCATACCTCCTGATTCGGATTGTTTTGGTCGCAGGCTCGGTGCAAATCATGAACGCACCAAGTTTGTAACTTTTGTTACCGACCGGAAAACTGGTCATAGTATACACTCCGGACCCACATTTGTCAAGTTTTTAGGGAGGATTTGTGCTGCTTCTCCCCACTTTGACAGAAAATAAGCAATTAGGAGCTGGAAATATCATCCAGGAAAATCAAAAAGCGTTACAAATTAGTAACAACAAACTATAAACAATAACATATCCTGTTTTGCAACTTCTCAGATACTGATTACCACATCATAGAGAGAAAAAATGAATAAAATGAAATTATTTTAGAGAAGTAAAAAGACAACTACAGTTGTGCGCTGCAAAATTTTTAGGGTTGCTCCAGGACTGTTTCGATCTTAAAGAGCATTGTAGACAGACCGAATCATTTAGTTTCTAAATGAAGATGCCCAAATGGAAAGTCTGTTGTTAGAATCCACAGGCGTCAAGGAATATCCCCCATAGACAAAGGGTATGGGCTTTGGGGAACCACTCTGACTTTCTACTGAACGGATTTCGGCTGACAACTGCTTCCGGAATCTCGAAGGGATCGTTGTGCATTTCTTTTCCACCAGACAGAGCAAAGCCCCCTTATGTAGTTTTTGTCCTACACAAGGGGGACTTTTGCCCATGGTCCGTTTTTTACTGGCTCGGGTCAGGATGCCAGAGCCGGCATTTTCTCATATTCAGACGGACAGTGAGGGTGCATCAGCACTCCACAAACTGACCGTCCATGGTCAGCATCAGTTGGGCGGGCTTTTTCAAAGAGGCAAACTGCATGGGAGTCATCACAGCAGCATAGCAGCCTGCATTGGTGAAGACCATGCCGTCACCGATTTCCATGCGGGGCATCGTGATATCCTGGGCAATGGTATCAGCGCCTGTGCAGAGGTTGCCGCACAGGGTGACCGTCTCGGATTCCGTGGCATCTGTCAGGGGGATCATATCCTCGGACCAGGCACAGGTGAAGATGGGTTCACAGGGAGCGGCGTGATCGGTGAAGCCACGGACCATTCGGCTGATAGCAGGACGCGCAAAGGCGTTCAACGTGCCGCAGAACAGCAAAAAAGTCTTACCGCGGGAAACCTTCTTATCCAGGACCTTTGTCACGTAGATGCCGGACTTCCCCACAACATAGCGACCAGTCTCAATCAGAATCTGCGTATCAGGAGCGGTCTTTCGAAATTCAGCCAGAGCACTGCGGAAGCTGGCGCCCACAGCGTCGATATTCAGATCGGTTTCCTCCTTGGCAAAGGAAATCCCCAGTCCGGAACCAAAGTTCACAAATTTCAGCTGCTCACCCAGCAGATCCTGCACCTGAGAGGCCAGATGGAACATCTTGGTGTGATAGCCGGCCAGCACCTCAGCATTCAGTTCCTGGCTCTTGACATGGACGTGAATGCCCACAATCTTCAGGCCGGGCAGAGAGGTCAAATGGGCGGCATCCTGAAAGAAGACTTCCTGATCCACACCAAACTTGGTGGGAATACCATTGTCGGAGGTAAAGGTGAATGCAGGGTTCAGGCGGACGCCAACCTCGGCGGTCTCGCCCTTCTCCACGGCAATCTTGGAGAGCACATCCAGCTCATGCAGGCTGTCTGCAATGATGACACAGCGGCCCCAGACCTGGCGGAAGTCCTCTTCCGTACGGCCGGGAGCGGAGAAGTAAATGCGGTTTGCGGGAACACCACGTTCCACAGCATATTCCACCTCGGCTGCGCTGGCTGCATCGGTGCCAAGTCCCGCAGAGAACACCGTGTCCAGAACTTTACCAGCGGGGTTGCACTTTACAGAATAGAGAAACAGTGCCTCGGGAAAATTCTTTTGAAGGCGCTCAATGGAAGCACGGATGATGGATTCCTCGTAGAGATAGAAATTGTTGCGATGAGTCAACTGTTCTTTGAGTAACTGCTGCTGAACCATGGTGATTTCCTCCTCGTAAAACTGGTTATTTCATTCTATCACAGGCAAAAAGACAATGGAATCGGCAAAACACCCCGAAAATACACGAAACCTTCGTGACTATACATATTTGAGAACGCCGGTTGTCAAAAAAACGGGGAGCCGTAAGGCTCCCCGCAGGAAGATGGATCTTAGGCCATCAGGTATGCGTACTTGTTGATGACAGTGAGGATGAAGACCTCGATATCTGCGGGCAGATCGTTGTCTGCATCCAGATTGGCCTCAAACACCTTGCCGTCCAGCCGGACCAGGACCTTGTGGCCACCCAGAGGCAGGAAGCCCTGATTGTTGATGCTCTCATCGAAGCCCTCTCGGGTGTAGAAGAGGGTGAACTTGTCACGGTATGGAGCAGAGGAGTAGGGACAGAAGATGGCACAGTTGCCGCACTCATTGCACATCCGATCCACGTGCAGGATCTCGTGACGGCCGTCAGGCAGCTCAATGACCACATTGGCACGGTTTGGGCACACGTCAGCACAGATCTGGCACACCACGTCACAGCTCAGGCAGCGGTCGCCCTCACACTTGGCAGACTCACACAGAATGCCTTTCTTGGCGATGGCTTCTGTGCGGGTAACAACAGCACTCTCGGGCATACGGAAGGTGTGAGACTCTCCGATGACGGCGTTGGCAAAGTATTGTGCATCAGCAATACCCTCCACCACGGTAGCGGGTCCGCGCATGGCGTCGCCGCCAACATAGACACCCTCAATGTTGGTTTTGAATGCAGGAATACCCTTTGCATCAACCTCAATGCCGTTCGCGGTGAAGAGCTCAGACTCAACCTTCTCACCCACAGCGGAAATTACAGTATCGCAGGCAATTTCCACCAGCTCCCCGGTGGGCTCAGGCTTGCGGCGACCGGAAGCATCTGGCTCGCCCAGCTTCATCTTCTCGCAGACCAGCTTGCCGTCCTTCTGCTCCTTGGGAGAGACCAGTTCAAGGAACTGCACGCCGTCAGCGATTGCCAGTTCCAGCTCCTCAGCGGCAGCGGGCATATACTTCTTGGTACGGCGATAGACCAGGGTGGAGGACAGAGCACCGGCCTTCAGAGCAGCACGGGCAGCATCCATAGCGGTGTTACCGCCGCCAACTACGGCCACATGTCCCAGGGAAACTTCCTTGCCAGCCTTCATATCCTTCAGCCAGCCGATGACGGGCACAACATTGCCGGGAATGTCCAGGTGACCGGCCTTCCAGGCGCCGACAGCAAAGAAGATGTGAGTGTAACCCAGCTTCTTCAGCTCGTCCACAGAGGGTGCTTCGGTGTTCAGCTTGACTTCAACGCCCATCTTCATCATCAGGGCTGTATCCTTGTCGATGGCCTCATCAGGAATGCGGAAGGCGGGGATTACCTGACGGACAACGCCGCCCAGTTTGTCGCTCTTTTCAAAGACAGTGACGGGGATGCCGGCACGACCGATGAAGTAAGCAGCAGACATACCGGTAGGGCCGCCGCCGATCACAGCGACCTTGGCCTTGGTGTCAGCGGGGGCAGGCTTGGTCAGCTTACTCATCAGCTGCTCATAGCCGCGCTCGGCAGCCACCAGCTTGGTGCCTCGGATGTTGACGGGTTCGTCATAGAAGTTACGGGTGCACTTGCTCATGCAGTTGTGTGCGCAGATGGTGCCGGTGATGAAGGGCAGGGGATTCTTCTCGGTGATGACACGCAGAGCAGAAGCATAACGGCCCTTGCGGCAGAGCTCAATGTACTGGGGAATATCCTGATGGATGGGGCAGCCGCCCTTGCAGGGTGCAACGAAGCAGTCCATCAGGGGAGACTTCTCCATCAGCTTGCGATTTGGCAGAGGCTTGATGTCCTTCAGGTGGTACTTGTCGCTGCGGGCAGCCAGGGCCAGAGCCTCCGTAGCAGCTACGTCCACACCAGTAAAGGGCTTGAAGTCCATTGCGTCCAGCTTGTCGCCGATCTGGGCAAACCGCTGATAGCCGCCGGGTTTGAGCTCGGTGGTGGCCATGGTGATGGGCCAGATGCCGCAGGCGAAGATCTTGTCAATGTTGAAGTAGTCTGCACCGCCGGCGTAGCTCAGACGCAGCTTGCCGTCAAACTCCTTGGCTATGCGGGCAGCCATGGTGGTGGTCAGGGGATACAGACTTTTGCCGGCCATGTACATTTCCTCGCTGGGCAGTTCCCCGGCCTTCACATCAACAGGGAAGGTGTTGGAGAGCTTCAGACCAAACTCCAGTCCATGCTGATTGGCCAGAGCCAGCAAACGATGGAACATGGGAATGGCGTCCTCGTACTGCAGGTCTTCCTTGAAGTGATGATCGTCGAAAGCAATGTAGTCGTAGCCCATGCCGTCCAGAATGGAGCGGGCAGTCTCATAGCCAAGGATGGTGGGGTTGCACTTGACAAAGGTGTGCAGGTGTTTCTTCTGGATGAGATAGGTGGCAATGCGCTCAATCTCATCGGGAGGACATCCGTGCAGAGTGGAGACGGTGACGCTGCCAGAGACATGGGGAGTGATGGTGTCGATGTATGCGGTCTCGGCTGGGAAGAACTCCTTCAGGACCTTGATGCACTCTTTGAAGATGGGAGTCTCGGAGGCGTCGATCATTTCGTTGAGATACTTGTCGACCTTTTCGCCCTGGATGCCGGCCAGGTCATAGCCAACAGACATGTTGAAGACAAAGCCGTTGGGATCGCCCAGCCCATAGACCTTTGCCATGATTTTCAGTGCGCACCAGGCTTTGACATACTCTTCAAATGCCTGCTGGACATACAGTTCCGTGGACCACTCGCAGTTGTAGCACTCGTCCTCGGCCCGGATGCAGGGACGGTTAATGCAGGCGGCCAGCTCAGCACCGTCCATCTTCTGAACGGTCTTGAGCTCAAAGAAGCGGGCTCCGGCGAAGTAGCTGGCAATGATGTTCTGAGCCAGCTGGGAGTTGGGGCCGGCAGCGGGACCGAAGGCAGTCTCAATTTTCTCACCAAAGATGGGGAGCTGCTTGGTGCCGGCGCGGTAGGGACGGTGCACGCCAAAGACGCTGCCGTCACGCTGGTATTCGGTGGTTATCCAGGTCATCAATTCCCGGAAACCAATAGGGGTCATCAGTTCAGACATAATTAGGATCCTCCTCAATCAGTTCATGCAATTCCTGCGGTTGAGCCCCGCACGACGGCAGCGCCGGGCACGGGTGGTATCGGGAAATCAGTATTCGCAGTGGTTCAGCTGACCCCAGAGTTTTTTTGCGGACTCCATGATATGGGCGTTGACTGCCTCTTCGTCGATGTTCACAAGCACACGGTCCTTCATCAGGATCTTACCATTGATCATGGTGGTCTGGCACTGGCGGCCGGTCATGCCGAAGAGCATGTGACCGTCAATATTTGCATCGGAGAAAGGCGTGTAGGGCTTGTAATCCATGACGATGATATCGGCGGCAGCACCGGCCTTCAGAACTCCCATGGTGGGGAAGCCCTGACGGGCAGCCATCTTAGCGTTGTTCTTGAAAAGCATGTCGGTCACCTCGCACCAGGCGACGTTGGGCATGCATGCATTGCTGCGCTGAGAACACAGAGCCACCTTGATGGACTCCAGCATATCGTTGGTGTAGGCATCCGTGCCCATGCCCACCAGGATTCCCTTCTTGTACAGCTGCAGGATGGGGGAGATCCCCACGGCATTGCCCATATTGGACTCGGGGTTGTTGACGCACATGGTGTCCGTGGCCTTGATGATGTCCATTTCGGCGGTGTTCACATGGATGCAGTGGCCCAGGATTGTCTTCTCACCCAAGATGTTATGATCCTGCAAACGCTGGACGGGGCGGCGGCCATAGTTCTGGAGAGAATCATAGACATCATTCATACCCTCGGAGACGTGGATGTGATAGCCCACGCGACCGTTGTTGGCGACATTCATGCGGTCAAAGGTTTTGTCGGAGATGGTGAACAGAGCGTGACCGCCGAACATGGCCTTGAGCATGTCGCTGGGGTTCTTCTCACAGTAGTCAATGAAGTCTTTGTTTTCCTGCACGGACTGGATGGACTTCTCCTCACCGTCACGGTCAGAGACCTCGTAGCACAGGCTGGCGCGCATGCCCATTTCCTGGGTGACCTCGGCGATCTTCATCAGAGAGCCGGGGATCTCACAGAAGGAGGCGTGATGGTCAAAAATAGTAGTGACACCCTGCTTGATGCTGTCCATGACCAATGCCTGGGCAGAGGCGCGAGTGGCCTCCAAATCCAGATTTCGGTCGATGGCCCACCAGGTACCATTCAGAACCTCATAGAAGTTGGTTGGGTTGTTGCCCACAATGCTCAGGCCGCGTGCCAGAGCGGAGTAGATGTGGGTATGGGCGTTGATGAGGCCGGGCATTATGACGCCGCCCTTTGCGTCCACGAACTCGGCCTGAGGATACTTGGCCTTCAGTTCAGCTGTGGTGCCGACTTCAACAATCTTGCCGCCGTCAGTGACAACGCCGCCGTCGGCGTAGTAACCGGTAGCGTCTGGATCTCGGGTGATCAGCTTACCATTTGCCATTAAGATCATATGAAAAACCTCCTCAATATAACAAACGAAAACAAAACGCCTGGGAATAAAAAAAGTGCCCCAAACCTTGCGGCTTGAAACACCTACCAATTTGGGAGAGAGATAGGTGTTAGCCCGTGCGCACAGCACTTCGTTACAGCTATCCTTCTTCGCTTGTATATTTATTGTATCGAACCAACGGCAAAATTTCAAGTAGGTGACCCCCTCAAAATTTGTTTCTCTTCTTTGTACACAATGCCCATTAAAGGTCAACCTTTAAAGATGGAGAAAAAAGGAATAGGACGCGGCTGATTCAGAGAGCGCTGTAAAAAGATCCCCTGCCGCAAAACGGCAGGGGGGTGGAAAGCCGCAAAATGCGATATTGACATTTGGGGCGGAATTTCTACGAAGAGATGGATAGGATCTGGGCACGCTTCCGCCTCTATAATTTTGACGCCCTTCCACTCGCATAGTTCTCGCAATAGTTTCCCTACCGCTGCTCGTTTCTCGCGGTAAAATACCTTTCTACGATACTTTGGTGCAAACGCGATATGATATTTGCAATTCCATTTCGTATGTGATAGGCTGTTCACATCATTCATTCCCATAATGAATGCCTTCCTGTTACGATATTTGACGCAGTTGGCAGACCGCTCATTTATCCTAGCAGGAATTTTTATTTGTCGCCATAGGCTCCACGGAACCACTGGCCTAGCCAGTGATTTTCAAGTATACAAGAACCCCGTCTCCGCAGTGCGGAGACGGGGATTTTGAGTATCTGTTTAGTTCAGGAAATCCTTCAGCTTTTTGCTTCGGCTGGGGTGACGCAGCTTCCGCAGAGCCTTGGCCTCAATCTGGCGGATACGCTCACGGGTAACGTTGAACTCCTTGCCAACCTCTTCCAGAGTGCGGGTGCGGCCGTCCTCAATGCCAAAGCGCAGCTTCAGCACCTTTTCTTCACGGGGAGTCAGGGTTTTCAGCACGTCCATCAACTGCTCCTTCAGCAGGGTAAAAGAAGCGGCCTCGGAGGGCTCAGATGCACCCTCGTCAGGGATGAAGTCGCCCAGATGGCTGTCTTCCTCTTCACCGATGGGGGTTTCCAGAGAGACAGGCTCCTGTGCAATTTTCAGAATCTCACGGACCTTGTCCACAGGCATATTCATCTCAGCTGCAATCTCGTTGGGGGAGGGATCGTGACCGAGCTCCTGCAGCAGCTGACGGCTTACACGGATAACCTTGTTGATGGTCTCCACCATATGGACGGGAATCCGGATGGTGCGTGCCTGGTCGGCAATGGCGCGGGTGATGGCCTGCCGAATCCACCAGGTGGCATAGGTGGAGAACTTGTAGCCCTTGGTGTAATCGAACTTCTCAACGGCTTTGATCAGACCCAGGTTACCCTCCTGAATCAGATCCAGGAACAGCATGCCACGGCCTACATAGCGCTTTGCAATGGAGACGACCAGGCGGAGGTTTGCCTCTGCCAGCTTCTGCTTGGCCCGCTCGCCTCTGCGCAGGTCCTTTTTCAGCATGGCCAGATCCTCGGGAGTCAGCTGAGATGCCTCGCCGGCCTCCACACGTTCCTTGTCATCGGCTAGCTTGGCCTCGGCCGCAGAACCGGCGGACATGGCCTGTGCCAGATCCACTTCCTCGTCAGGGGAGAGCAGAGGCACTTTGCCGATCTCCTTCAGGTACATGCGGACCGGATCGTCGATGGAGAAGTTGTTGACCAGGGTATTGGGGTCCACCAGTTCCTCTTCGTCCACCTCTGCAATCTCCTCAGCAGCAGGCTCGTCATCAGGCAGCTCGGGGAGCAGATCCTCGTCCGTGCTGATGTCGATGTTCAGTGCTTCCAGAGAGTCATACAACTGGTCCATCTGCTCGTTTTCCAGATTCAGGTCGTCAACGGCCTCCATCAGCTCAGCGGACTCCAGCTTGCCTTTCTTCTTGCCCTTTGCCAGAAGCTCACGGAGCTTCTCGTTGTTAATGAGCCATGCAGAGGCGGGGAGTGCGGCCACCTGCTTGTCATCCAGACGGATAATACCGGCTTTCTTTGCCTCCTCGTCGGTCATGACGGGAATCTGCGCGGGGTCGGCGGCAACTGCTGCCTTCTTGCGGGACTTTTTGGCTGGCTTCGCAGCCGGCCCCCCCGCAGCTTCCGCCTCGGCTGCAGCGGCTGCCGCCAAAAGTGCGTCCGCCTGTGCCTTCAGTTCTGCGGGAGTCATCTGTTCCAAATCTTTAGCCATGCTGCTTTCCTCCAGTACCCAATGTATCTTTGTTCTTCTGATATTTTTGTGTGGCTGCCAGCAGGGGATCAAGGTTCCTGCCGGTGCGCTTATCGAATTCGTCCTGTACAAGACTTATGTAGTCGTGCAATGCCTGTTTGCTGTTTGCCAGCGATTCCGGCTGCTGGCAGACGGCGGTAATGTGACTCATTTCCTCCTGGCTCAGGACGCCAGCCAGAGAGGAGAGTGTGATGGGACGGCCCTCTTCCCGCAGGTGCCACAGTTCAAAAAAGACGCGGCCCAGCAGAGGAGAAGAGAATTGCTCTTCAGTGAGGGGCGGTTTCTCAGGAAAAAGTGTATCATCCAAAAGCAAAAGCCGCAGCAACCCTTCTTCCGCGCGAGCGGAGCGCACGTTATCGTAGCGCAGGGCGTGTTCTTTTGGCTGCAGCTGGGCGGCCGGATTGAGATCCTTACGCAATTCCGCTTTCTTTTCCTGGGAAACTCGTTTTTTCAGCGCGCGCCGGACCTCCAGCTTCATGGCATCGACGGAGATTTTTGCGGTTTCTGCCGCGCGCACTGTATAGACTTCCCGCTCTACCGCGTTAGGCAGGGCAGCCAACAGCTGGCTGGCGTCCTCGCAGTAGGCGATGCGGGCTTCGTCACTGGTCAGGTCATATTTTCCGGCAATCTGTGCCATCCGGAAGTCGATGCCGTTCTCACTGCCGGAGAGCAGTCGCTCAAAGGCGTCCGGGCCCTGGTTTTTGATGAAGTCATCGGCGTCCTGCTTCACGTATTCGCCCTCCGGTGTTCTGCGCTTTGGCAGTTGGAGTACCTTGACGGTGAATTCCGAGTTGTTCAGAATCTGCAGGGCGCGTTCTGTTGCGATCTTGCCGGCGTTATCGTTGTCGTAACAGAGAACCAGTTCTTTGGTAAAGCGGGAGAGGAGACGGGTCTGCTCCACGGTCAGGGCAGTGCCCATAGAGGCCACCGCATTGTCAAACCCTGCCTGATGGAGTGTCACAATATCCAGGTTTCCCTCGCAAAGCAGGATATTGGGGCGTTTGCTCTTTTTTGCCAGATTCAGGCCATACAGGACCCGGCGTTTGCTGTAGACCGGCGTTTCCGCGGAGTTCATGTACTTAGGCTCTGAATTGTCAAGTACGCGGCTGCCAAAGGCCACCACGTCGCCCCGGGTGTCAATGACCGGGAGCATCAGACGGTTGCGGAACTTGTCATACAGGCCGCCGTTCCGGTTCTGCACGATGAGACCGGCATCCAGCATCTCCGCCTTGGTGTAGCCTTTTTTCAACATGGCATTCATCAGAATGTCCCATTCATCCAGAGAGGCACCCATACCAAAGTTTACGGCAGTGTTCCAGTGAATCTGTCGTCGGGCCAGATAGTCCCGGACGGGTTGACCGCGCGGAGATTTAAGAATCTGGTGATAAAACCTGGCTGCGTCCCGGTTCAGATCCAGGAGCCTTGCACGCTTGCGGGAGGCATCTCGGCTGCCTTCTTCTTCCGGAACCTCTATGCCAGCCCGCTTGGCCAGGAATTGAACGGCCTCCGGAAAGGAGAGGTTCTCTTCATCCATAATGAAGTTGATGACGCCGCCGCCCTTTTTGCAGCCGAAGCAGTAGTAAATCTGCTTGTCCGGGGAGACGGAGAAAGAACCGGTTTTCTCACTGTGGAAGGGACAAAGACCAAAGAGGTTGGAGCCTTTGCGGGTCAGCTGTACATAGCTGCCAACGACATCTACAATATCATTGCGTGCGATGAGTTCGTCCAAAAAGCCCTGGGGAAATGCCATCGACTGCCCTCCTCCGTTCGGTCAGTTTTTCCGTAAAATCCGCCTTCATGCAAAGAAGGTCAGATAAGTCCTGTATATATTTATACCCCATCTCTTTCCGATTTCCTTTTTTTCTTGCAAAATTTTTTAAAAAATTTTATGCAGAACAACGGATTTGCCTTTTTTTCAACCAAATCAGCAGGAAAAGACAGGCGCAGGCAAAAAAGGAAAAACAGCGTGAGGTTAAAATTGTCTGTTTTTTGACAATGACCCGTATCAATATTAGAAGAAATTATAAGAATTTTCTCGGCTTAGAAGACAAAACGGGAGCTTGCAAAAAAACCGACAGATGGGATACAATGGAACATCAGTAAATGGAGGAGGGAAGATGGATGGCAATTGATCTTTGGGCAGTGCGGACGGATCGCCTGCTGACAGAACAGGAGCAGCAATATCTGCTGGCGTTGCTGCCGGAAGAGCGCAGGAAACGGCTGCTGCGGGTGCGGGACCAGAAGCAGTGGCGGGAACCGCTGGCGGCATATGGTTTGCTGCATCTGGCTCTTCATCGCAGCTGGGGATTTCAGGGCATTCCTCCGTTGGTCCGAAACAGCAGGGGAAAACCTTCCCTGGCGACCGATCCCTCCGTTCACTTCAGTCTCAGCCACACCGATGGTGCGGTGGCGGCGGCATTTTCGGATGCGCCGGTGGGAGTAGACATAGAAAAACTGCGTCCGGTGACCCGCCGTGTACAGGCGAGACTGGCTGCGGCGGGGGAGTCAGAGGAAGCGTATTTTCGGCAGTGGGTTCGTTATGAAGCGGAGGCCAAACGCAGGGGAGAGGGCGTCTGGCCCCATCACCGCGCTGTGGGGCCGGAGGAGGCGCAGGAGGTGGAGGTGTTTTCCGGATACTGTGCCGCTGTCTCCGGAAATGACACGGTGACGCTGCGATACCGTGGAGTGCTGAATGACCTGCTCTCCATGTTGAAACTCGAGTGAAAAACCCTGACAGGAAAAGTTCCTGCCAGGGTTTTTACAGATGTTAGACTGGGCGTAAAGGAGGAGTTTATCAGAACACACCCTGAGCCATCATGGCGTCGGCAACACGCTGGAATCCGGCAATGTTGGCTCCTGCTACCAGATTGTAACCCAGACCATAGCGCTCTGCGGCGTCTACGCTCATCTGATAGATGGTGTTCATAATCTGATGCAGCTGCTGGTCCACCTCCTCAGCGGTCCAGACCAAGCGCTCGCTGTTTTGAGCCATCTCCAGAGCGGAGGTTGCCACTCCACCGGCATTGACAGCCTTGCAGGGAGCAACAATGATGCCGGGCTGCTCCTGCAAGTAGCTCAGAGCATCACTGGTGGTGGGCATGTTGGCGACTTCTATATAATACTTCACGCCATTGGCCACGATCTGCTTGGCATGCTCTAGGTGGACATCGTTCTGCATGGCGGAGGGCATCATGATATCAGCCTTGACGCCCCAGGGCTTTTCACCGGGATGGAATTCTACACCGAACCGGTCGGCATAGTCCTTCACCAGATTCCGGCCGGAAGCG
This sequence comes from Oscillibacter sp., assembly GCA_020025475.1. GTDB lineage: Bacteria > Bacillota > Clostridia > Oscillospirales > Oscillospiraceae > Oscillibacter. The sequence goes on along the minus strand of JAHHSA010000006.1, from coordinate 15,340 downwards.
CGCATCACGGTGATATAGTCCACTTTTTCGGGGGTGGCCACACCGTCGGGATCATAGATATATCCGTCAGGACCGGAGAGGGTGACAACTTTGGCGCCCAGTTCCGTGGCTTTTTTGCAGATGCCCCAGGTGACATTGCCGAAGCCGGCACAGGCAATGGTCTTACCCTGGATGTCCTCGCCCTCGTGTGCCAGTACGTTTTGCAGATAGTACACAGCCCCGTAGCCGGTGGCTTCGGGACGGATGCGGCTGCCACCGTAGCTGAAGCCCTTTCCAGTGAGCACGCCGTTTTCAAAGCACCCCTTCAGACGGCGGTATTCACCGAACAGGTAGCCAATCTCCCGGGCTCCCACGCCCATGTCACCGGCGGGAATATCCACATCGGGGCCGATATAACGATAGAGGGCCTGCATATAGCTCTGGCAGAAACGCATGATCTCCGAATCGGACTTGCCGGTGGGATCAAAGTCAGCACCGCCTTTGCCACCTCCGATGGGCAGTCCGGTGAGAGCGTTTTTAAAGGTTTGCTCAAAGCCCAGAAACTTCATAACGCTGAGGTTCACATCTTTTTGAAAGCGGAGACCGCCCTTGTAGGGGCCGATGGCGCCGTTGAACTGGCAGCGCCAGCCGGTGTTGGTGTGCCAGGTACCGTCGTCAGCCATCCAGCAAACACGGAAGGTGAATGTGCGCTCCGGTTCTACCATGCGGTTGAGCAGATCAACCATTTCATATTCGGGGTGCTGGTCAATCACGGGTTCCAGAGTGGTAAGGACTTCTTCAACGGCCTGAACAAACTCGGGCTCATCCGCATGGTGGGTCCTGACACCTTCAATCACACTTGTGAGATATGCATTCATCCTGATAGATCCTCCTTACAAAATCGTCTGTGGATCTCGTCAAATGGTCGCACAAACTTCAAAATTTAAGAGACTCACGTAGCTTCTTTTGTCATGATAGCACAACTCTAAAGCGGAAACAAGTTGGGATTCAAGTAGATTCGCACAAAATCTACAAAAGAACCCCCGAGAACTGCACTCTCGGGGGATTTGGTGTTATCCACGGGATTTGCGGTAGGTGAGATAGCCTTCCAGAATCAAGGAAGCAGCCACGGCATCTACTACTTTTTTACGCTTTTTGGCATTTTTTCCGCCGGCCATCAGAATCTGGTGAGCATCGATGGTTGTGCGACGCTCATCCCAGAGAGTGACTGGCAGGGAAGTGACAGACTTGAGCAGCTCACCCATGGCGACAGCTTTCTCCGCACGGGGACCGACCGATCCGTCCATGTTTTTGGGATAGCCCAGCACCAGCTCCTCCACACCGTGCTCCTCTGCAAGTGCGGCGATGCGGTCTGCTACCACCTCTGGACGGTAAGCGTCGATGGTGGTGGTATAGCCGGCCAGAAAGCCGGTGGGGTCGGAGATGGCGATACCGGTATGGGCATCCCCATAGTCGATGGCCATAATTCTCATAAAAAACCTCGCTTTCCACTGGAAACATCATATTATATATAGTATACTGCTGGAGAAATGGTCTGATTGCACATGAAACCACAGTCATCTTATCATAGGCACCCGGGACGGCGCAAGTCGGGGCAGGGCAGAATGGAAAATAAACTGAAAAAAGGGAAAATATTTGATAAAAGTATTGACGTTTTGAAACTCCTGTAGTACAATCAGATTTACCTGTGAAAAAGGGCTGTGTTGTTGTGCGCATTTTCGCTTTTCGGGCATGGCCGCATAGTTACCTTTGGCAGGGAGGCAGTCGGTATCCCCGGCTAAAGCCGGATCTGGATACCAATAATAAGGAGGTGCCGTTAGATGCGCGTTAAAGTCACTTTGAGATGCAACGAGTGCAAGCAGAGAAACTACAATACGATGAAGAACAAGAAGAACACTCCCGATAAGCTGGAACTCAACAAGTATTGCCCCTTCTGCAGAAAGCACACGCTCCACAGCGAAACCAAGTAATGGCGACGAATATTAGAAAGGGCGTGTAACAAAATGGCAGAAGAAGCTAAGAAGACCCGGGGCCACTGGTTCCGTGAGATGAAAAGCGAGCTTAAGAAGGTTGTTTGGCCCAACAAGGAGACAGTTACCAAGAACACCGGTACGGTGCTGCTGTGCTCCCTGCTGATCGGCGCATGCATCTGGATCTTCGACTTTGTGGCGGTTTCCGCTGTTGAAATGATCCTCAAACTGTTTGCGGCGTAAGGAGAAACGACTATGTCAGACAGCGCGAAGTGGTATGTGATTCATACCTATTCCGGCTATGAGAATGCCGTCAAGACCAGCATTGAAAAATTTGTTACCGGCCGCGGCATGGAGGACGTGATCCTTCGGATGGAAGTCCCCATGGAGACCGTGAAAGAGGTTACCGAATCCGGCGTCACCAAAGAGGTGGAGCGGAAGGTATTCCCTGGTTACGTGCTGATCAAAATGGTCTTGACTGATGACACTTGGCATCTGGTGCGCAATGTTCGCGGTGTGACCGGCTTTGTCGGTTCTGCCAACAAGCCCATTCCCCTGACAGAGGAAGAGGTCCTTGCCATGGGCATGGAAAAGCACGAGATCGTTGTCAGCTATCATGTGGGCGACCACGTCAAAATTGTGGACGGCCCGCTGGCCAGCTTTACTGGTGTCGTCGAGGAGATCGAGCCTGAAAAGGACCGCGTCAGCGTGATGGTCTCCATGTTCGGCAGAGAGACATCCGTCGAGCTGGAACTGGACCAAGTCGAGGTTCAGGACTAATTAAAAATTACCGCGCCCGAGGGCGCAAAACCTGTCGGAGAAATTCGGCAAAAGTGGGAGGGGTAATAAAGCCCCGCCAAGGACGGACCTAACGTCCGACCACATTTATTGATTTAGGAGGTGCTACTCCGTGGCACAGAAGATTACAGGTTACGTGAAGCTCCAGATCCCCGCAGGCAAGGCAACTCCCGCACCCCCCGTTGGTCCTGCTCTGGGCCAGCACGGTGTCAACATCGCTGCTTTCACCAAGGAGTTCAACGAGCGCACTAAGAACGACATGGGCATGATCATTCCCGTTGTCATCACCGTTTACTCTGATCGTTCCTTCACCTTCATTACCAAGACTCCCCCCGCGGCTGTCCTGATCAAGAAGGAGTGCAACATCGAGTCCGGTTCCGGTGTCCCCAACAAGACCAAGGTTGCTACCATTTCCAAGGCCTCTATTCAGAAGATTGCTGAGATCAAGATGAAGGACCTGAACGCTGCATCCCTGGAAGCCGCTATGAGCATGGTCGCTGGTACCTGCCGCAGCATGGGCGTTACCGTCGAAGAGTAATTATACACACTGAGCGGCTATGCAGCCGCCACAGACAGTGGGAGGATTTCATTCCGTAAGACCACTATGAGGAGGAAGTAACATTGTTTAGAGGCAAGAAATATCAGGAGAGTGCCAAGCTGATCGACAAGAACGTCCAGTACGAGACTGCCGAGGGCATGGAGCTCATTTGCAAGACCGCCAGCGCAAAGTTCGACGAGACCGTTGAGCTGCACGTCAAGTTGGGTGTCGACTCTCGTCACGCCGATCAGCAGGTCCGTGGCGCTATCGTGCTGCCCCACGGCACCGGTAAGACCGTCCGTGTGCTGGTTTTCGCCAAGGGCGATAAGGCTGACGCTGCCCGCGAGGCCGGCGCAGACTTCGTTGGCGATATGGACATGGTCGAGAAGATCCAGAAGGAAAACTGGTTTGACTTCGACGTTGTTGTTGCCAGCCCCGACATGATGGGCCTGGTTGGCCGCCTTGGTAAGGTTCTGGGCCCCAAGGGCCTGATGCCCTCTCCCAAGGCTGGTACCGTCACCCCCGACGTTGCCAAGGCTGTCAAGGAAGTCAAGGCCGGTAAGATCGAGTATCGCCTGGACAAGACCAACATCATCCACTGCCCCATTGGCAAGGTGTCCTTCGGCGCTGAGAAGCTGGCCGAGAACTACAGTGCTTTGATGGGTGCTATCGTGAAGGCAAAGCCCGCTTCCGCTAAGGGCCAGTATATCCGTAGCTGCGTTGTCGCTTCTACCATGGGCCCGGGCGTCAAGATGAGCACCGCTAAGTTGGTCTAATCTCAAGAAGACGACACCATGTCGCCCTGTTGAGTGCACCTGGTTTGTGCAGTTAGCATGGATCGGGAAGAAGAGGAAAGTCGCAGTCGCGAAATTTCTCTAAAAATATGATATTTTGGTATTGACATTTGTGAGATACTTAAATATAATATTAGATGCGTTCCAAAGACAGCAGGTGGGTAAAACCCGTAAGTCCTGCCGAGGGCGGCTATCGTGAGATTGCTATCCGTCCTTGTGTCTTTTGTCACAAGGACGGTTTCCTTTTTGAACGCACCTACAAATCTCTGGAGGTGAACACAAGAATGCCTAACGCAAAGGTCTTATCTGAGAAGCAGGCTATCGTTGCCGAGCTGACCGAGAAGATTCAGAAGGCCACCGCAGGTGTGATTGTCGACTACAAGGGTATTACCGTTGAAGAAGACACCGCTCTGCGTAAGGAGTGCCGCGAGAGCAATGTGGATTACGCAGTTGTCAAGAACACTCTGCTCCGCTTCGCTTTCAACAACACCGGCCTGAGCGAGCTGGACGAGCTGCTGAACGGCACCACTTCTCTGGCTCTGTGCGATGATCCCGTTACTCCCGCTCGGGTCATGGCCGACTGCGCCAAGAAGCTGAATGACAAGTTTGTCATCAAGGGTGGTTTCATGGACGGCAAGCCCGTCGATCTGGCTACCATTAACTCCCTGGCTTCCATCCCTGCACTGCCTGTCCTGCAGGCTCAGGTTCTGGGTACCATGCTGGCTCCCATCACCGGCCTGGCTGTCGTCCTGAAGCAGATCGCCGAGAAGAACGGCGCTCCCGCCGAAGAGGCTGCCGAGGAATCCGCTCCCGTCGCCGAATAAGTCGGACGACAACATAATTAATTGATTTTAACTATCAGGAGGTTCAATACTATGTCTGAGAAAGTTACTGCTATGATCGAAGAGATCAAGGGCCTGACCGTTCTGGAGCTGTCCGAGCTGGTTCACGCTCTGGAGGAAGAGTTTGGCGTTTCCGCTGCTGCTATGGCTGCTCCCGCTGCCGCTGCTGCTCCCGCCGCTGAGGAGAAGACCGAGTTCGACGTGGTCCTGACTGGCTTCGATGCTGCTGCCAAGATCAAGGTCATCAAGGCTGTCCGCGAGATCACCGGCCTGGGCCTGGCTGACGCTAAGGCTGCTGTCGAGGGTGCTCCCAAGACCCTGAAGGAAGCTGTTTCCAAGGACGATGCTGAGGCCATGAAGAAGCAGCTCGAAGAGGCTGGCGCTAAGTGCGAGCTGAAGTAATTCAGTTTTCATAAAGCTTTCAAAAACCCTGTCCGTTTCGGACAGGGTTTTTCTATTTCTGATAAACCTAATGGAGTGGGCTGCTGAGGAGACTGCGTAACACGCTGTTCTGCAATGTGGGAGTTGTTTCACAAAAGATAGATAAAGTTCAAGCCCCTGCTGCAGGCAGTTGCCTGCAGCAGGGGCGCAGCTTGTCGGAGTATTTCAGCAGGGAATCAGATCCCTGAGGAGATCCCGTACCACAGCGCTGCCAAGCAGAAGTCCAGCGGTTGCCGGGACCCAGGGATTGCTGGCAGGGACACTGCGGCGTCCGGGAGGTGGAGTCTCCAGCTGACGGGGCTGCACGCCTCTCTCCGGGCTGAACACCACTTTTTGATGTTCGATCCCACGGGAGCGGAGCTCTTTCCGCATGACCCGAGCCAGAGAGCAGCCAAATGTTTCAGAAATGTCTGCAACTCGCAGCTGAGTGGGATCCAGCTTGTTTCCGGTGCCCAAAGCCATAATCAGCGGAATCTTCAGCCGACGCGAGGTTTCGGCCAGATCCAGCTTGCATGTCACCAGATCGATGGCATCCACAATATAGTCGTAGTGACAGCCAGAAGGGAAGAAGCAGTCTCGGCTCTGCGCATCGTAGAGTGCGTGGATGGGATGCAAAATAATGTCCGGATTGATGTCCCGGATTCTTCTGGCTACCGCCTCTGCTTTGGGCAGACCAACTGTGGAATGCAGTGCTTCCAGCTGACGGTTGATGTTGGACACGGAAACTTCATCACTGTCCACCAGAGTCAGCTCTCCAACGCCGGCCCTTGCCAGACATTCAGCTACATAACTTCCAACACCACCCAGGCCGAAGAGAATTACATGAGCATGAAAGAGACGCTCCTGACCTTCCGGCCCCCAGAGCATTTCATTGCGTAGAAATTGTTCACGCATCGGAATATACCTCCATATAGAAAAAGTCGGCTTTGAATCTTCAAAGCCGACTTTCCAAAAATCATCAGGCAACAAACTTTGCGCCGAAGCTGTGAATCTCCTTGGTATAGTCTGCACCAAACTGCTCAGACCATGCAGTGTAATCATCATTCTTCAGGCTAGCGGTCACATCAGCCTTCCACTTGGGGAGGTCAGTGCCGACAAAGTACATAATATGGTAACCAAAGTCGGTCTCCACAATGCCGGTGTCGCCGGCCTTACGGCCGTTTTCAAAGCACCAGTCATTGAATGTATCCACCATGTCGCCCTGGGCAACCTGGGTGTAGAGGCCACCCTGCGCGGCATTGCTGTCTGCGGAGTTTTCAACAGCCAGCTGTGCGAAGGAATCCTCAGTTGCCTCACCGGACTTCCACTGATTCAGAATTTCTTCGGCCTTAGCCTTGGCGTCAGCCTTCAGCTTGGCCTGCTCATCAGCGTAGCCCTCATCAGAGGAGGTGAGCTGAGAAGCTTCCGGACGAATCAGAATGTGACGAACGTTGATGGTGTCACCGCTCTCACGGAACCGATCGCGGAAGACCACCAGGGTGTATGTGCTGCCAGTTTCCAGGACAGCGGCATCGCCAGCCTTGCGGGAGTCATCAAACAGCCATTCGGAAACGGTGGAACTTGCAGCATAGGCAGACTTCTGGTTGTCAGAGTAATCAGCCTTCTCGTTGCCATCGGCCAGAGACTCCAGGCTGGAACCGCTCTTCCAGGAGGTGAGCATCTGGTCGGCAGCGGCCTTAGCGGCAGCCTTGGCAGCGGCGTTCTCCTCATCAGTGGGGGGAACAGGATTGCCATCGGCGTCAGTATTCATCTCAGCGGTGCCATCCACAATGATGCTTTCATAATGTACCTTATCGAACTGCTTGCTGTCAGCCTTGTAAGCGCTGCTGATCTGCTCGTCGGTGTAGGTGAGGCTGTCAGCATATGCCTCCATGTAAGCATCGTGCTTGAGCATACGCAGCAGGTGTTCACTGTAGATGGACTCGTTCATTGTCCGGCCCATGCTGCTTTGCAGATACTTATTTACAGAGACATTACTGGAGGCAGCTGCGGTCTTCAGATCCTCCATGGCCTGATCGTACTGCTGCTGAACGCTGTCGGGATAGACAAAACCCTCTTCCTCAGCAGTTTTCAGAACAGCCTGCACCTCGGCGATCTGCTGCATGGTTTCCTCCAGGAAGTAGTCCTTCCAGGAAGTGCCGGGCTCGCAGTCAAAAACCTTGGCTGCTGTCTCAGACATGGTCTGACCGTCCAGAGGTGCATTCATGTTGACACCCAGATAGCCCAGCAGCTGATAGTTGTCGGGGGTCATGAAGCCACGGACAACATTCTTGTAGTACATGGACACTTCGCTGGCCTTGTAGTTCTCTCCATCAACGGTGACGGCAGTGACCGTCTTTGGGATAATGTTAGAACGCCAGATAATGGCGGCTGCTGCGACCAGCACAAACACCACTGCAATCAAAGTGTACATTGCGTTGGTACGCTTGTCGGCCTTTTGGGCCGCTGCCTCGCGGGCGGTTTTGGGATCATTCCAGCCTGTGCCGGTCAGATCCTGACGGGTCTTCTTTTCTCTTGATGCGCTCATTTGTATTTCAGTCCTCTCAAGTAGTTCAAGTGCAACATTTCAAAAATTACGCACTCACATATTATAATAGAAGATGTAATATTGTGCAAGTGTAAAAATTTGCTTCGTGCGAAGGACGGACGCTGTTGTCTGTTTTCCGAGATGCTGCAACTATATAGTAGCAGGGGAAGCTGAAAATGGGCTGAAAAAACAGAGCAGATTTTTCTGCTCTGTCAAAAACAAAACGTCCCCGCGGCGGCCGTGTAGACCTCGTTATAACCTGCACCTTTACGGACAGGTGGGTTGCCTCCAGCCAGCTTTATTGCTTCCAACTTCCCCCCGCAAACAGCAGGGGGGAGGCCTGCAAACCACAGACTGATCCGGCATCCCTAATAACGAAATGTGGGTTAAAAAAAGATCTATCACGAACCCCGCAGGGACATTTTTAAGATAACACATTTCCTCTCCAATTACAAGTGGAAAAGAAATTTACTCCTCAGGACGAGAGTGTTTACTGTTCGTCCTCAAAAAGAGATTCGATAAACAGTTCGTAAACGGCATCCAGTTCCTCCTCGGAATCCAGAGTAGAGAGCATATCTTCACCGTCTTCATGGATCACTTTCAGGATCACCAGGCCGTTGTCGGGGTCATCGGTTTCCTCGTCTTCCGTCTCAGCGGGGAAAAAGGCCTGATACATCTGACCCTGGTACTCCAGCGCGTCCACAAACTCCAAGACGATTTCCTGTCCGTCCTCATCGGTGACAGTAATAAAAGTAGGACCGAATTCTTCACTCATTGGGAAGTCCTCCATTCAATGCTGATATTGTAGATTTATTTTACCTGATATCGGTGATGATTGCAAGGCAAAAAGTTATGAAAATCCAAAAAAGAGAGAAGAATGGGTATAGAAAAAATACAGAATAGAACATAAAATGCCTATAATATGAAACTTTTCATAGATATAAAACGACATTTTCGCTGTTGACAGAGGATGGTACAATAAAAAGTATTATGGCGTAATGTTAGCTTCCTTGCTGTATCTGAGCGGAACAGTATAGGGAGTGTGCGTCCAAATTTCTAAGGAAAAGGAGGTGCCCATACAGTGGAAAACAAAAAAAGGCAGACCCGCAGTTCCTCATCCAGATCCAAGCGGAACGAGGGCGGCGTGGCAAAGAAAGTGATGTTTGGCCTTGGCACCTTAATACTGATTGGTATTTTGTCGGTTTTGATGCTGGCGGGCATCTTCATGATGTACGTGAAAACCACGCTGGCGCCCTCGATTCAGATCGATCCGGATGACTACATCATGAAGCTTAGTTCTACGCTCTATTATCAGGACAAGGAAACGGACCAGTGGGTAGAGTATCAGACCTACTATGGAGATGAAAACCGGATCTGGGTCGATTTTGATGTCATTCCTGATGCTATGTGGCAGGCAGCGGTAGCCATTGAGGATCACCGCTTCTTTGAACACCACGGTGTGGATTGGAGACGTACGTTGGGTGCAGTCACCGGCCTGATCACCGGTGATACCCATTATGGTGGCTCCACCATCACCCAGCAGATGCTGAAAAATCTGACGCAAGACAATGCTCCCTATGTCAATCGAAAAGTCCGTGAGATCTTCCGCGCACTGGAATTTGAAAAGAACATGACGAAGAATGAGATTCTGGAACAGTATCTCAACAGAGTCTTTTTCGGCAAGGGATGCTACGGTGTGCAAACTGCGGCTCAGTTCTACTTTGGCAAGGATGTCTCCGAGCTGAGTGTGGCAGAGTGTGCCAGTATTATTGCCATCACAAATAATCCTTCCATGTATGGCCCAATGTCTACGGTGGTCATCACCAATCCTGAGACCGACACTAAAAAGACGGCGCGGCAGCTGAATAAAGAGCGCCAGGAGCTGATTCTGGACCGCATGGCAGATCCGAAGGTAGGTTTGAACTATCTGACCAAGGAAGAGGCTGAAGCGGCCAAGGCAGAGGTCCTGCTGTTTGCCGATGGTACTACCTCTGCTGACGAATTGGTCCAGCACGCGAACGAAAGCAATTTGCGGATCAATGGCTGGTTCGCAGAGAAAGTGCTGGATGATGTGGTCGCCGATCTGGCAGATATGCTGCAGATCGAAAAGAAGGATGCGCGCATCCGCTTGATGAACGGCGGCTACCGGATCTACACCACGGTGGACCCAAAAATCCAGGAGTTGGTGGAGTCTGTCTATGCAGACCGCAGCAATCTGAATCTGACCTCCAAGAAGGGACAGCCCATTCAATCTGGTATCACCATTCTAGATCCTTATACCGGAGATGTTGTGGCAACTGTTGGCGCTATGGGCCCCAAGACGGGCAATCTGGTCAGCAATTATGCAACGATGAAGCATCAAGTTGGTTCCTCCATCAAGCCGCTTACCTGTTACGCACCTGCGGTGGATGCCGGCGTCGTGACTCCGGGTACTGTTTTTGATAACTATCCCGTCCGGCTGCTCAACAATAAACCCTGGCCTAAGAACTCCCCCAACAAGTACACCGGCCTGACCACAGTGCAGGAGGGCGTAAAACATTCCTTGAACACCATTGCGGTTCAGACCGTGGAGGCACTTGGCATTCCGGAATCCTTTGCCTTTGCAACGGAGAAATTGAACTTGGACCTGTGTCCGGATGACATGAATGTGTCCTCTTTGGGTCTGGGCGGCCTGACATACGGTCTGAATACCATGGAGATGGCAGCGGCCTTTGCCTGCTTCGTCAATGACGGCATTTACATGGAGCCCAGAACCTATGTGAAGGTGACAAAGCTGGACGCCAACGGCGAGGAAGTCGTGGTCCTGGAAAACACCCAGGAGACCCATGTTGCTATGAAGGAAACCACTGCATACCTCATGAATCAGATGCTGCAAGCGGCCGTGAATGGCGGTACCGGCAGCAGCGCAAAGTTCAGCGGTATGCACATTGCGGGTAAGACCGGTACGACCAGTGACAGCCGGGACCGCTATTTTGTGGGTTACACCCCTTACTATGTTGCAGCTGTCTGGACCGGATATAAGACTCCGGAGAAGATCGTCTATCGCGGAAACCCCTCGATCACCATGTGGAAGAAGGTCATGCAGCCTATTCATAATGGCCTTGCCGACAAGAGCTTCCATACGTCCACCAGCGGTATTACAGAAGTCACGATCTGTCGAGACAGCGGTATGCTGGCAACGGATGCCTGTCAGGCCGATCTCCGGGGAGACAGAATCATCAAGGTGAAGGTGCCTGTTGGTATGGAACCGAAAGACTATTGTACCGTCCACCAGTACCGCGATTACTGCACAGAAGGCAAGTGCCTGGCAACGCCCAATTGCCCCTCTCAGAGTGTGGTACAGAAAGCCTTCCTGAACATCAACCGTGAAAATTACGGCCCGGGCATCAAGGCTGAGGATGATGCTTACGTGATTGCCAATCTGGAAAAGGCATTGGAATCCGCTGAGGGAGGTACTGGTGGCTGCCCGGTACACGGTGCCGGTTATGTGCCGCCTGTTCTGGATCCTTCCCTGGATCCAAATGACCCCAATTATATCCCGCCGACTGGAGAGAATATGCCAGAAAATGGAGAGGCAGAGAAGCCTGAGCGTCCTGCTGCACCGGATCCTGATACGGCGATCGACCCAGAGAAAATTTGGGATGATTTGTGGCATACCATTGATAACTAAACAAACAAGCCGAAGGAGAGATCCTTCGGCTTGTTTGTTGTTCACCACTTATTTTTACCGCTGCTCATTGACGCAGTCTGCCGGACGGCCTGAGAGCATTTCAAGGCCATGGGAGAGGGCGGGGAGAATGGCATTCAGATTTTCTTTGGCAGCCTTGGGAGAGCCAGGCAGGTTGACGATAAGAGTCTGCTTGCGCAGTCCGGCCTGAGAACGGGAAAGCATGGCTCTGGACGTGATTTGCAGGGATGCGTAGCGCATGGCCTCCGGGATACCGGGAGCCAGACGGTCGCAGACAGCCAGGGTGGCTTCCGGAGTCACATCCCGGGGAGAGAAGCCCGTGCCGCCGGTGGTCAGAATCAAGTCAGCGGCCCGCTCGTCGGCAATGGCCTTGAGCGCATCTTCAATTTCAGGGCGCTCATCGGGGATGATGGCAATATGAGTAATATCGTATCCGGCGGAGCGGAGCATTTCTACGAGGATGGGACCGGAGCCGTCAGGGCGCTCACCCCGGGAACTGCGGTCACTAATCGTCAGAACAGCGGCGCGAAAGATCATTGGGTTTCTCCTTTACTTTGCAGCAATAAAATATGGTTTGGGTCAATGGCTACATGGATGTGGTCGTGGTTGGAAAGCTGGGCCCAGACGTCTTTGCTCAATTCCATCCGCAAGGCAGGGGCACCTTCCCGGGCACCATCTGGCATCAGCAGGATTACGGTGGAAAAGACATCTTCAATAACGCGGAGGACCCGGCAGGGGACGCCGGTTTCCATTGGCTGAATGTGGTGGGCACGGATACCCACTCGATTGACAGCATCCGGCACCTCACGGCTGCAGGAGAGCGTCAGGCCCCACTGCGGCAGAAAGACGGAGGAGCCCTGGGGCACGGCGTCAGCATAGTTCTTACAGCCAGAGAGTCTGGCGGCAGCCTCCGTGACTGGCTGATGGATCAGCTCTGCCAGAGAGATGAGAGGCTGGGATTGCCCCCTGTCCAGAACGCAGACATTTTTGCAATTGCGGTAGGCCTCACCACGGTCGTGAGATACCCAGAGCACGGGACCATGAAATTGTTCCAGCGTTTCTGTCAGCTCCAGCTCCAGCTGATAGCGGAGATAGCTGTCCAGAGCGGAGAGGGGCTCATCCAGCAAAATAGCCTGAGGCTCCAACGCCAAAATGCGAGCCAGAGCCGTGCGCTGCTGCTGACCGCCGGAGAGTTGGCCTGGTCGTAGATCCGCTACAGCTTCCAGACGAAATTGCCGCAGTTTTTCCTGGACCACCTGCTGGCGTTTCTCTTTTTGAGGGACAGCCACAGCAATGTTTTTGCGGACGCTCATGTTGGGAAAGAGCGCATATTGCTGAAAAAGGTACCCCACGCGGCGCTGTTGTGGAGGAAGGTTGATATGGGAGGCACTGTCAAATAATGTCTGGCCATTGAGAACGATTTTCCCCTGATCCGGAGTCAGGATACCGGCGATGCAGCGCAATGTCAGAGATTTGCCGCATCCGGAGGCACCCAGAAGAGCCAGCGGCTGATCATCGGTATCAAACTGCACATTCAGCTGAAAATCACCCAGTTTTTTTTGAATATCCACGGTTAATGGCATCAGCGATTGCCCCCTTTCTGTTGCTGTTTGGTTTCCAACAGGTTGATTACCAGCAGGAAGATGGCCGAGAGCGCCACATTGACCACAACCCAGCGAAGGGCCTGTGCATCATTATCCGTACGCCAGAGATGATAAACCGTTGTGGAGATGGTGGCTGTGCGGTGCGGCATATAACCTGCAACCATAGAGGTGGCGCCGTATTCGCCCAAGCCACGGGCAAAGGCCAGAACAGCGCCAGCCATGATACCCTGACGGCAGCAGGGCATCTGCACGTGCCAGAAGACCCAGCTGTTGGAGCGTCCAAGTGTTCGTCCGGCATCTGCCAGGTTTTGGTCGAAGCTCTCAAAAGCACCCCGGGCAGTGCGGTACATGAGGGGAAATGCCACCACGACTGTGGCAAAGATGGCGGACCACCAGGTCATCACCAGTTTTGCATCAAAGACTTCCAAAAACCAGGCACCAAAGGGACGGCGTGGTCCCAACAGCAACAGCAGAAGCCAGCCTACAACAGTAGGGGGGAGGACCAACGGCAACGTCAGGATGACATCCAAAACACCTTTCACCGCTCTGGGCAGCCGAGCAATATAGTAGGCAGCCAAAATTCCCAGAAAAAAGACAATGACGGTAGAGATTGCCGCAATGCGCAGAGAGTTGAGTAGCGGGAACCAATCCATATAAAAGCTCACCTCAGAAACAGGATAGGAAAGAAGCAGGGGGATACCCCTCCTGCTTCTTTATCATAACAGATTACTGTGCCATAGAGAAGCCCACAGCATCAAAACAGGTTGCGGCGTCCTCGCTGGATACCAGATAGTCCAGGAATGCCTGTGCCTCAGCGGCATGAGGAGCATCCTTCAGAACAGCCGCGGGATAGATGACGCGGCCGCACATTTCAGAGGTCGCCATATCCACATATTCCAGACCTGCGGAGAATGCGTCGGTGGCATAGATGATGCCGCAGTCCACAACGGCTTCCTTTACCTGGGTGGTGACTTCCTTCACGTTGCTGGCATAGGTCAGCAGATTGGCAGTGCTCATTTCTTCCTCATTCAGCTCATAGAACTGGAAAATTTTCTGGGTATACTGACCAACGGGCACATCGCTGTTTCCCATTGCCAGCATCACGTCGTTGGCCTTGAGCAGTTCTGCCAGATGATCGAAGGATTCCAGACCCTTGGGATTGCCCTCGGGTACAGCTAGGACAACCTTGTTCTCCAGAAGATCAACGCGGGAATCGGGGTTGATGAAGTCCAGACCTTCGGGGTTGCTCTCAGCGTCAGCGGTGCTGTCCAGCTGGTTCATGGGCTTCTTAGAAGCGGAGATGAACAGGTCACAGGGAGCACCATTCTGAATATCCTTCTTCAGAGTGCCGGAAGAGTCAAAGTTGAACTCCAACTCCACATTGGGAGAAACGGTCTTATACTTCTCGGCAATCTCGTTAAGAGACTCTGTCAGGGAAGCGGCTGCAAACACAGTCAGCTTGACGGCTTCAGCCTCGTTTTCAGGCTGCGTGAGTTCCTCAGTATTTTTGTTACCACAGGCGGCAAGAGGCAGGGCCAGGCTCAGAGCCAGAAACAGAGATACAAGCTTTTTCATATTGATGTTTCCTTTCTTCCACGGGGATGTCAAATCAAAATGGATATACGGAATGCCTGTTAGAGGTTAACGAAGGATCAACAGCACGCCGGAAAAGTCCGGCAGGCTGTATCGGAGAAGTTATTTGCCAAAGGGGCAGATGGGATAGTGGCAGGTCTTGCATCCAAGGCACAGTCCACCTTCGCCCATTGCGGCAAAGTTGGCGGGAACCATTTCCACATCAGCGGCCACAAAGGGAAGGACCAGGTCGAAAATGGTGGCTCCGGCATACATCACACAGCCGGGGAGGCCCATGACAGGGGTGCAGTCCTCAAAGTAACCCAGGAGGAACATGGCACCGGGGAGTACGGGAGCACCGTAGGTCACAATCCGGGCACCGGCAGCCTTGATGCCGCCGGGGGTGTTGTCGTCAGGATCAACGCTCATCCCGCCGGTACAAAGAATCACATCCGCACCAGTCTTTCGTGCTTCCCTGACAGCATTGGCCACATTTTCCACGCCGTCACCGGAGTAGGTAATGGAAATGGTCTCAATACCAACGGTTGCCAGCTTATCCCGCACCA
>JAHHSA010000059.1 GCA_020025475.1 Oscillibacter sp. | reverse complement strand
GCAGATCACCTGGATCAAAGCGGTTTTGTGAATTGCGCTCACCGCTGCGGGAACCGACTCCATGCCGGTGCTTATCAGCTGCTGCATACCGGAGGTAAACATGGGGACGAATACTGCCACGCCGAAGGGGGCGGACATATCACGGAACATATTGTATGTACCGGAGCCGACGCCTGCAAAGGCGGCATCCAGACCAAATAGGGCAACCTTCATGAAGATGGTGGCATTTCCGCCCAGTCCCAGACCGATTAGGAAGAGGGAGAGGCTGAAGATCGCCAGACCGGTGGTTCCGGTAAAGACCATCTGAACAGCAGCACCGATTGCCACGAAAACCAAAGCGGCGGCAGCTACCACACGGGGCTCCTTTTTATCCGCAATGGGTCCGATGGCGATGGAGCCAAGGGCCATACCCACATACATTACCGAAGTGGCAATGCCGGAGAGGGTGGGGTCATTCTGGGTATTCTGCACGAAAACGATGATGTTGGTCATGCAGGACTGCATCAGACCCTGGGTTAGGAACAGAGCGATGACGGGGAGCACAAACTGCTTGCGCGCCATGAACTTGCCATTCAAAATGGGGTTCTCGGCCTTCTTCTCCCGCATCACCATCAGCGCCAGGGCTACCAGAGCGGCGCCCACGCAGAGGAGGGTCTCCATGGAGGTCCAGCCGTTGCTCTGACCGAAGGAGGGAATGCTCAAAAACAGGGAGAAGAAGATCAAAACCAGGAAGGAACCAGTTACATCAAACCCGGCCAGGCCGTTTTTGTTTGCAGTTCCCTTTTTCACCATCACCATGCAGAGTACAAAGGCGACGGCCAGGAAGGCGACGCAGAGATACATCACCAGACGCCAGCCATAGAACTTAATGACGATACCGCCCAGCGTGGGTCCAAAGATGACCATAGCAGAAGCGATAAACATGTAAATGGAAAAGCCCTTGCCGATTTTATCTTTGGGGAATTCAGTCAGGATGTAGCTGATGACCACAGGCGCAATGGTGGCGGCGCCGCAGCCCAGAATGAAGCGGGCGATCAGCAGAAGAGAAAAAAACCCATCAGGGCAAATGCCGATCAGCAACTCGCCCAGAGCCATAATGGCGATTCCGGTCAGGATGGCCACCCGTCGACATAGAACATCGCCCAGCTTACCCATAATGGGAGCCATTCCGGCGGAGCCGAAGGCGAATGCAAGTGTGATCCAAGTGGTTGCGTTGGAATCACCCATACCCCAGGACTTAGCGATCGAGGCGGGAACAGCGGCTGTAAATCCTCCGCACAGGCTGAGAACAGCGGCGGCAATGGCAAAGGGAAGAAAGCCCTTCATATAATTGCTCTGAGTTGTTACTTCGTTATTCTTCATAATTGCATACATTCCTTAAGAATGTATATCCTCCTCTCTCTTTGGCTTTGACAAAGAGTACACACAATGCCAAAAAAATGATACCAATGAGTCTTCGAGTATGTTTACACCAGCTGACCAGCCACCTCCTTGCAGTGCTATTTTGGTTACTACACCTGCGATTCAGGTGTAATGACTTTAGACTTTTTGCTTAAAATATGCAGTGCGTAATTGTTGATGTTTATGCATTTAGTATATCTCCCGAGAGCTGTCATGTCAATTTAATCACCGAAACCTAATTTTGGCTAAGAAAACGCTTCTGGGTTCTCTGCATGTGCGTTATATCTAATGACCAAAAAGAGATTTCTGTTTTCCTTGTGAATCTTGTACATAGAGTGTAACAAGGATTTTGGCTTGCTTCTGCTTGTTTTTGGAGGGAACATCAAAATCCCAGGGGGAAGATAGGGGCTGAATGGGGGAATGGGACGGTTAAAACGGCGTAGCTTCTTGTTTTTTCCGGAATACAGAAGATTTGCGTGAGCGGCAGGGCTTGCCTGGACAAGATGGGCTCAAGAGGAGCTTGCACCATGAGTATATGCGGGGACAGGGCTGGCCATGTCCACAATTTGAAGCGGGGGTCATATCATGACTGAAGTGAGGAAAAATCTGCAAGGATGCACACTATGACTGCATGATCTGTCCTGAGTACCAGACCCTGAAGGATTGAGCGTGCCTTTGCCCAATTTAAAATGGGATCGGGTTGTGCGAATTCACACAACCCGATTTAATGAAAAAAACGCCGGGAGAGTGGGAAGCACGGACCGTGCCTCCCATTCTCCCGGTTTGCGATGCCCTGTGCGGCATTTTGTTGTCCCTGTGCAGGGGTATGCTTGGGGTGTGACTGTTTTTCGCACTCTGTTATACTGAGGTTGAAAGGAAGAAATCTTATGCAGCTGAACACGCTGGGCGTGGTCCACACATTTTTGGAGAAGTATGTAAACGAGGGGGCTGTTTGCATTGATGCTACCGCAGGCAAAGGCCGGGACACGGCGCTGCTGTGCCGTCTGGCCGGAGAGTCTGGTCGTGTGCTGGCCTTCGATATTCAAGAACCTGCCGTGGAGCAGACCAAGGCCCTGCTGCGGCAGCAAGGGCTGACGGCGGAGGTCCATCTGGACAGTCATGCTCATATGGAGCGGTACGTGGAAGTGGAGAGCGTGGATTGCGTCGTCTTCAATTTAGGCCGACTGCCAGGCGGCGATCCGCTGGTGTTTACAAAGGCGGACTCTACGCTGGCAGCAATAGATGCTGGCCTGCGGGTTTTGAGAAAAGGCGGCGTGATGGCGATTGCTCTCTATTACGGCAAAGAAAATGGGTATGATGAAAAGGAAGCGGTGCTGCAGCACCTGCGTGCACTGAACGACCGGGCCTATACCGTGCTGATTTCCAGCTGGGCCAACCGCCGGGGAGAACCGCCTATGCCAATTTTTATTTGGAAAGAGACTTGAAAAGTCCAGAATCGCATGCTGCTGGGGATTTTTTGGCCGGTTCTGACAATCGCTTTTAGCGGACTACTCCTCTTCCAGCGGCTGCATCAGCTCCAGAATGATGCCATCCGGATCTTTAAAATACAGCGCTTTGCTCTTTCCAAATCCCTGAACTGTAAAATCAAACACCTGAGGCGCGGATAGACAATCTACTCCATGGTCCTGAAGCCTGCGGTATACAGCCTCAATATCATCCACCCAAAAGCAGATCTCTGAAATCGAAGACTGAAAGAGGGAGGGTGTGCCAGACGAAGCGGGCTCATCCAAAAACTGAATCAGTTCAACTGGCGGGGTGCGGAGATCGACGCTGCCGTTCAGGTAGGCCACCCGGGCACGGCAGTTGGACCGTTGGAACAGCAAATCGGTTTCCGGACCTTGCATCACCAGCTCACCCTGAAAGGTAAGCCCCAACACGTCTGTGTAAAATGCGAGAGAGCGATCCATATCAGTTACAGTCAGTCCCACATGATAAATTTGTCCGACCATACAATCAAACCTCCTTTTTGCGCTGTGTCCGGCAGCATTGATGTTGACAGTATAAAGGAAGTGAGTGATTTGTGCAAGCAGGCACTTTTTGGTGTGAAGCATCAAAAAAAGGGCACGCATCGGTAAGATGCGTGCCCTGAGGTGTTTTCTCAAAGCTCCACCACAGTGACATCGTGGCCGGTGTGTGGGAGAAAGATTTGCAGCAGGTCGTCTGTGCTGATACGAAGACTGCCATCGTTCTTGCAGGGATGGCAACCGAAGTAGGGGGCTTTCCAGACCTCGCGATCCATGATCAGGCGCACCTGATGTTCCCTGTCATTCATCAGGCCCAGTACACTGGCGGAACCAGGGGTGCAGCCCAGCAACTCCACCATTTTTTCCGGCGGAGCAAAAGAAAGGCGGGAAGATCCAATCTGAGCGCTCAGATCTTTGGTATGAAAGGGCTTATCTCCTGGCATGGTCAGCAGGTAAAAAGCTGTTTTCTGCCGATTGCAGAGAAAGAGATTTTTGCAGATGCAAATCCCCAGTGCATCGCTGATGGCATCGCAGTCCTCCATGGTATCGGCGCAGTCGTGCTCCACGCGGATATAAGGGATCTTCAATTCATCCAGCAGGGCGAAGGTGGCAAGTTCCACTTCACAATGGCCGCCAGCAGGGGCTTGTGTGTAAATTTCGGAGATCTGCATGGTTATGCCCGCTCCAGCAGCTTCTCACCGGCACGGTAGATGTCACCGGCGCCCACCGTCAACACCAGATCACCGGGCTGTACCACCTGTACCAGCTGATCAGTTACTTTATCCAGCGTAGAGCAGTAGACGGCACCGGGAATGTTGCGGCAGAGGTCAGAGGAGGAGATGCCGGTGGTATTTTGCTCCCTGGCGGCGAAGATCTCTGCCAGAATCACCACATCGGCTCTGCTGAGCTCCTGGACGAAGTTGTCGAAGAACTTGATGGTACGGGTGTAAGTGTGGGGCTGGAAAGCCACCACCAGACGCTTATAGCCCAATTCACGGCAAGTGGAAATCAGGGCGTGGAGTTCATCGGGGTGGTGAGCGTAGTCATCATAGATCTCGGCACCACGGAAAGAGCCCTTGTGCTCGAAGCGGCGTCCAGCACCGGAGAAGGATGCGAGACCTGCCTCCACAGCGCTGCCGGACAAACCCAGAGACCAGGCGGTGGCAGCGGCGGCCAGGGCATTGAGAACATTGTGGTGACCGTAGACGCCCAGAGTGACATGCGCATAGCGCTCGCCCTTAACCATCACGTCAAAGACGGGACGGCCGTTTTCATCTACGGCAAGGTTGGCTGCGGTGCAGTCGGCGGGATGTTCCAGACCAAAGGTGATGATATTACGGTCCACACCCGCTACGGAGTCCATGGCACCCTCGTTGTCGGCGTTCACGATGACAGTGCCGGTGGTGGGGGGGACTAGCTCAGCAAACTTGCGGAAGGAGTGCTCAATGTCCTGGAGATCCTTGAAGAAGTCCAGGTGGTCCTCCTCAACGTTCAGAATCACGGCCACGGTAGGGAAGAAGCTCAGAAAGCTGTTGCAGTATTCGCAGGATTCCAAAATGATGGTGTCGCCCTGGCCAACCCGGTAGCCGGAGTGGAGCATGGGCAGAGTGCCGCCAATCATGACAGTGGGATCGGCCTCTGCTGCCATGAAAATGTGCGTACACATAGAGGTCGTGGTGGTCTTGCCGTGAGTGCCTGCCACGCACAGCGCGTTGGGATAGTGCTGCATAATAGCACCCCAGGCCTGAGCTCGCTCATAGACGGGGATACTGCGGGATACAGCACCGGCAATTTCAGGGTTGCCGTCGTGGACGGCGGCGGTGCGAATCACCAGGTCGCAGTCACCCAGGTTCTCAGCGTTGTGGCCAATGGCAACGGGGATGCCGACAGAGCGCAGATGCTTGACGGTATCGCTCTCTGTCATATCGGAACCCTGGACCTGCATGCCCATGCCGTGCAATACCTCTGCCAGAGGGCACATGGAGACACCGCCGATGCCGACCAGGTGGACTTTAGAACCAGCTTTCAAATAGCTGCTGATGGGGTTGGGGTTGTTCATCATGGAAACGGACTCCCTTTCAAGATACATCGCCGATTGCAATGACGGCTGATGCGTTGTATAATTTTAAGCACTTAATTATAGTATATTCACGGGAGAAAAGCAACCGGGAGGGGAAAAAAGCTTGGAAAAGATACCAAAAACGGTGGAGAAAGTGCTTTGGACTCTACAGGAGGCGGGCTATGAGGCCTGGTGCGTGGGCGGCTGCGTCCGGGACTGTCTGCTGGGCAAAGAACCAATGGACTGGGATATCACGACTGCGGCCCTGCCGGAGGAGACGCTCAGACTGTTTGACGGTCGGACCATTCCCACAGGTTTGAAGCATGGGACCATCACGGTCCTCACGGACGGAGCGCCTGTGGAGATCACCACCTTCCGAGTAGATGGCGATTACCTGGACCACCGCAGACCGGCGGCGGTGAAGTTCACCCGTTCCCTGGAGGAGGACCTGAAACGTCGGGATTTTTCAGTGAATGCCATGGCAATGGCACTGGACGGGACAATTCGGGACCCGTTTGGCGGCAGAGCGGATCTGGAACGACAGGTTCTCCGCTGCGTGGGAGACCCAAAACGACGCTTTGAAGAAGATGCGCTGCGAATTTTACGGGGGCTGCGGTTCTCAGCAACTCTCCGGTTTTCACTGGATCCGGCTACGGATCGCGCCCTGCGGGAAAAACGAGCCCTGCTGGGCTCCATTGCAGCAGAGCGCGTCTGGGCGGAGGTATCCAGACTGCTCTGCGGCGCGGACGCGGCGGCGGTGCTGCGGGGCTACCCGGAGGTGATGGGCGTTATCTGGCCGGAGCTGCTGCCAATGATTGGATTTGAGCAGAGAAACTGCCATCATGTTTATGATATCTGGGAGCATACGCTGCATGCTTTGGCTGCGGTCCCAGGGGATCTGATTCTTCGTCTGACCATGCTGCTGCATGATGTTGGAAAGCCGGATTGCTTTACGGTGGATGGGCACAACGTGGGACATTTCCGTGGCCATTGTGCCCGTAGCGCGGAACTGGCGGACATGATGCTCCGTCGTGTCAGGTGCGAGCGAGTCACGCGAGAGACGACGGTGCGTTTGGTGGCATGGCATGATCGGGACATTCCCCGGACGGAAGCCGGGATCGGACATGCTCTTTCGGAACTTGGAGAGACGGATCTGCGGCGCCTGCTGGCGGTGAAACGGGCGGATAATCTGGCCCAGGCACCGGAATGCCGGGACATTCAAAGAGAGATCAGGGCAGGAGAGAATATCCTGAACCGTCTGATAGCGGAGGGAGCCTGCGTATCGCTGCATCAACTGGCAGTCAATGGCCAGGACCTGGCAGAACTGGGCTTTCACGGAGCCGCAATCGGGAAGACCCTGCATCGCATGCTGAATCATGTAATAGACGGTGTGCTGACAAATGAGAGAGACAGCCTGCTTAGATGGGCATCGCATGAGCTTCAAAGATGTGAAATGCGCTGTGAGATCCCACCGTGTTAAAGAAGGATGCTTACTGACGGACGGGGCCATTGAGGCGGCTGCTGAGGTCGGCATGAACTGTGGATGTGAGTATACCGCATTTCCGTTGTTTTCAGACCTGAGTCCCTATTTCCAATATGGGTACAGTTTGGAAACCGCCCGGATTATGTGGCATTTTACACTCTTCGGGCGGCAGACTGTTACCATTCACCTGCATGATATTGGTGCGCCTGTCTTTGCCTATTCGGTCAGTTTTGGCAGGGAACCACGAGAAATGGAAGCCAACCGTGGCCGGAACGCTCATTTGAAAAAACCACTTGGTTCCTCTGGAATCAGGTGGTTTTTGCTTGCACTTATACAATGTTCAATAGTTCCCGCAGGTCCCGAATGTCATAGTCGATCCGGAATTCGGGCCCGGCGCTTTTTCCCCGGGGGTTAAACCAGCAGCAGTGGAGATCTGCGTTGTTGGCACCCAGAATATCGGATGTGAGGGAGTCACCGATCACCAGACAGTTCTCGTGGGTCAGCTCCGGGACCTGAGAAAACACATATTCATAATAGGCTCGGTCCGGTTTGGCGGCACCGGCCTCCTCGGAGACAAAAACGCGGGAAAAGAGATCACCGAATGGACAAGCTCTCAGCCGATTCCGCTGCACGGAGGCCACGGCGTTGGTGACAATGTGCAGCTGGTGACCCCGGCGGGACAGTTCTCGGCAGACCTCTTCAGACCATGGGAGAGGATAGACGGCGTTCCCCAACGCAGTCAGGTAGATGTCGTTGCATTGATCGGGGTCACGGTGCAGCCCTAACACATCCAGAAAACGAATGAAGCGACCGGTGATGACCTGTTCTTTCGTGATTTTGCGGTCGTCAAAGGCAGTCCATAACTCCATGTTGATGGTGTGATAAAGATTCCAGGTCTCAGGAGTGTTGGGAATGTTTTCCTGCCTGCAAAGGATGTGAAAGGCCTGCGCGGAGGATTTAGAAAAGTCAAAGAGTGTGTCGTCCACGTCGAACAGCAGATAGGGATACTTCATGGGGGCCATCCTTTCCGCAAATTGATGATACCTCATCCTATCACGGCCCTGAGAAAAAGGCAATCACCTCCCACGGCTTCCTGCCATACCATGAAACGAGGGGGGAAACGTATGAAGAGATGTTTTGGCGTTCTTGGGGGCGATCTGCGGCAGGCGGAACTGGCGCGGCTTCTGCGGGATGATGGGCAGGAAGTGCATACCTGGGGCCTCAGTCGGGAAGATCCCGGGGAGACAGAATTAACCGAAGCACTGTCAGCAGAGATGATCCTGCTGCCGCTGCCACTGTGCTGGGATGACGGTGTCCTGAATTGTCAGGGACGGACCATACTTACGAGAGAACTCTTTCGGCAGATGACGCCTTCTCAGCTGGTATTGGCCGGACAGGTCAAGGAGCATGAGCGCCAGGAGGCAGAGACAGCGGGCATCTCACTGCTGGATTACTTCAAACGGGAAGAGTTAACGGTGGCCAACGCCATTCCTACGGCGGAGGGGGCCATCCAGATTGCAATGGCGGAACTTCCGGTGACCCTTTGCGGTGCGGAAGTTTTGGTGCTCGGCTATGGCAGAATTGGAAAGCTGCTGGCACACCGTTTCCACGAGCTGGGAGCCAGGGTCACGGTGGCGGCTCGAAAATGGGAGCAGCGTGCCTGGGCAAAGGCTTTTGGCTGCGACACGGTGGGAATCGGCGAGCTGTCGGACAATCTGGGACGGTACTGCCTGGTGGTGAATACAGTGCCGGCAGTTCTGCTGCGAAAAGCACAGCTGTGTCACCTCTCCAAAGACTGCCTGTACATCGATGTGGCGTCGCAACCGGGCCTGGACCAGACTGCGGCCTCAGAATTGGGGCTGCGGACCATTTGGGCCCGGGGCCTGCCCGGAAAATGCGCGCCAGTCAGTGCGGCCGCTGCAATCCGGGATACCATTTATCATATTTTAGAAGAACGGGGTGAGCACACATGAGAAAAGAACGAATTGGCTTTGCAGTGTGCGGGTCCTTCTGCACCCATGCCAGGGTGTTGGAGGCGCTGAAGCAGGTAACGGAGATCTATGAAAATGTGATCCCCATTGCCTCAGAGTCGGCGGCTTTTACGGATACCCGCTTTGGTACATCAGAGGATCTGCTGGGCAAGATGGAAGAACTGACTGGACGGGAAGTGCTTTTTGATATTCCGTCGGTGGAGCCGATTGGACCCAAAAAACTGCTGGATGCGCTGGTGATTGCACCGGCTACCGGGAATACCATCGCAAAGCTGGCGGCAGGCATCACGGATAGTGCAGTCACGATGGCAGCCAAGGCACATCTGCGTAACGGAAGACCGGTGGTCATTGCGATGGCAAGTAATGACGGCCTGTCAGCCGGGGCCAGTCGGATTGGAGAACTGCTGGTACGGAAGAACTACTACTTTGTTCCTTTCGGACAGGACAACGCCATTCAAAAACCGTGTTCTCTCGTGGCGGATTTCTCAAAGATCCCCGAGACGCTGGATGCGGCTCTGCGTGGTGAACAACTGCAGCCGATTCTACTCACATAAGAGACTGATGCGCACAGAACAGGTTGGCAGGTTTGGAGGAGGACTTGGAAACTGCGGGGCAGTATGGTAGAATAAACGGGAAAAGAAAATGATTGTATCTTGGGATACAAGAAAGAGGTGGTCACAGTGGCCCTGAGTACTAAAAAAGCACTGGCGCAGTCTCTGAGAAATCTTCTGACACAGCGAACGCTGGATAAAATTACGGTCAAGGATATTGTGGAGGATTGCGGTGTGAACCGACAGACCTTCTATTACCATTTCCATGATGTCTATGATCTGCTGGAATGGATTTTTGAGGATATGATCGAGACCATGATTGCTGACCGGGGGGACGAAGACAACTGGACCGTAGGTATGGATGCCATTGTAGCCAAAATGCTGGAAGAGCGGCGGCTGGTACTCAATGCCTATCACTCGGTCAGTCATGAGGCGGTGTCCCGATTTATCAGACAATGGCTCAAACCATATATTGTAGCTGTGGTGGAACAGGAATCCACTGGGATGAATGTGTCCCAGGCAGATAAGGATTTTGTGGCGGAGCTATTCACGCTGGGGAGCACTGGCTTCCTAACGGAGTGGATAGAAAGTCAGCTGTCTGAGAACAAGTTGACCAACCTGGAGAAACTGAAACTGGCGTTGGACGGCAGCGCTCGTACATTACTGGCGCGCTTTGATCAAAATACATCGGATGAGCGATGAGGGTTGAAAAGAGACGGCTTTGGCCGTCTCTTTTCAGACGTCTGTTTGGTGCATTGGACAAAGAGGAGAGAACAGCCCCGAAAAAATAACCGGGCTTTGTGTAATATTAGATATGCTAATGCCTAATATTAAGAAACTTAAG
>JAHHSA010000058.1 GCA_020025475.1 Oscillibacter sp. | reverse complement strand
GTGGTTTATGTTGTATTTAAAGTGCTGCTTCACGTCTCTCTGCCTTGACTGAAAGGAGGATTTTATGGAACAGTTTTTAGGCGGTCTTGAAATCCTGCTGCAGTGGCAGAATTTTTTGATTATCCCTCTGGGCCTGATCATTGGTATTGTTGTGGGTGCAATTCCCGGACTGACCTCTGATCTGGGCATTATCCTTTGCATTCCTCTGACTTATGGTATGGATCCTACAATGGCAATTTTGATGCTGCTGGCCATTTACTGCGGCGGCACCTATGGTGGCTCCATTACTGCAATTCTGATCAATACACCTGGAACCTCAGCCAATGCGGCTACGCTGTTTGATGGCTATCCGATGACCGTTAAGGGTCAGGCATTCAAAGCCTTGCAAATGGCGCTTTTTGCATCGACCATCGGCGGTCTGGTCAGCGCCTTTGCACTGCTGTTCCTGGCTCCCCAGATCGCAAAGATCACCCTGCTCTTCGGGCCTGCGGAGTATTTCGCACTGGCTGTGTTCGGCCTCTCCGTCATTGCGGGCGTCTCCAACAACAGCATCTTCAAGGGCCTCATCGGTGCCTGCATCGGCCTTTTCATGTCCACAATCGGTATGGATGCTATTTCTGGTACCACTCGCTTCATTTTCGGACAAAGAAAGCTGATGGCTGGCATTGATCTGATTATTGCGCTGATTGGCCTCTTTGCCATCTCTGAGGTCCTGATGAAGTCCAAGTACAATCCCAAAACGGACCATAAGACGATCAGTGCCTCTTCTATTACCAAGGATAAAATCACGAAAGACGAATATAAGCGTTGCCGGAAGCCCATAACTCTGGGTACGCTCATTGGCATCATTATTGGAGCAACGCCCGGTACCGGTGGCGGTCTGGCTGCATTTATTGCTTATAACCAGACCAAGACCAGCTCCAAGCATCCAGAGACCTTTGGCCATGGCGAAATCGAGGGCGTTGCTGCATCCGAATCCGCTAACAATGGTGCCTGCGGTGCAACAATGATTCCAATGCTGACCCTGGGTGTTCCCGGCGATGGTGCAACCGCTATTCTGATGGGTGCCTTCATGCTCCATGGCATGGTTCCCGGTCCCACTCTGTTTGCAGAAGAGGGAAATATGCTCTATGCAATCATGCTGGGTCTGATTGTCGTCAACGTGTTTATGTACATTGTGGGCAGTGGCTTTACTCGCTTCTATGCCCATATCACCAGAATTCCCTACGAGATTCTGGCTCCCATCGTGCTAACCTTCTGCATTGCTGGTTCTTATTCTACCAATAACCGCATCTATGATATTTATATCATTCTGCTGTTCGGTATTGTTTCTTACTTCCTGCGCCGCATGGACTTCCAGCTGGTTCCTATCCTGCTGGGTATCGTTCTTGGGCCCTTGGCTGAAAAGAATATGCGCCGTGCACTGGTTATTTCCGAGGGAAGCTTCGACATCTTCTTTACCCGGCCCATCAGCTGTGCCTTTATTTTAATTGCACTGGCTTCTATTCTGCTTTTTGCGTGGAAGAACTATCGCGCAAAGAAACAAGCTGCCTAATTTCTACGCGCTTTCTGGATGCAAAATTAGCACTGCTGCGATGGCAAAACAGGTTATTTCCTGGAAGATTTTCTAAAAGAACATATTTCAAAAAACAAAGCAGAACACTGGAAGAAATCGACAATGATTTTCTTCCAGTGTTCTGCTTTGAGTTTTGTGTTTTCCGTATGGGAATCTGGCGCAGTACGCCTCGTGCCCTCATAGGCATTCCCCTTGGCACGAGTCTCCTGTTTTGTATGTTTATTTTTCAGCGTAGTGAGAGAGAAATTGTCGGGTGCGTTTCTCCCTGGGATTGTTGATGATTTGGTAAGGATCGCCCTGCTCCACAATAACACCGCCATCCATAAAAATCAGCTGATCAGAGACGTCACGGGCAAAGTTCATCTCGTGTGTGACAATGATCATGGTGGTTTTCTTCTCGGCCAGATCTCGGATTACGCGGAGAACTTCGCCGGTCAGCTCCGGGTCCAGTGCGGAGGTAGGCTCGTCAAAACAGAGAATGTCAGGGTGCAGAGCCAAGGCGCGGGCAATGGCCACACGCTGCTGCTGACCGCCGGAGAGCTGGTGGGGGTAGTGATTGGCCCGATTTGCAAGTCCCATCTGGGACAGCAGCTCCATGCCAGCAGTTTCAATGGACTCTTTGGACTCACCGGTCTCCTTGGCCTGAAGCATCCGAGCCAGGGTGACGTTTTGCAGTGCAGTGTACTGTGGGAAGAGATTGAAGTTTTGGAATACCAGACCAAAGTGAAGCCGCTTCTTCCGAATCGCACTCTCTGTCTGCGTCCGGGAATCAGCGGCATCAAACAGGGTTTCGCCCCGAACGGAGATAGAGCCAGAACTGGGAGTCTCCAGAAAGTTCAGACACCGCAGCAAAGTGGTTTTGCCACTGCCGGAGGAGCCGATGATGGAGAGTGCTTGTCCCTCCTCCAACGTGAAAGAGATGTCCTTGAGAACCTTGGTGGCACCAAAGTTCTTTTCAATGTGATTGACTTCCAAAATAGACATATTCGCACCTCCTTACTGGAAATAGGACAGCTTCCGCTCTGTGCGGTTGAGAAGCATGGTAACAATACCGTTGAAGATCAGGAAAAAGACACCGGTGTAGAACAGGGGCCAGATCATGGCCTTGTTGCCGAATTCCTTCGCCATGGCGATAATTTCTTTCACCATGATGAAGTTGGCCAGTGAGGTGTCTTTGACCAAGGTGATGACTTCGTTGCCAATGGGGGGGACGATACGCTTGACCAGCTGTAGCAGCGTAATGTGGCAGAAGATTTGGCCCTTGGTCATACCAAGAACCTGACCGGCCTCCTGCTGGCCCTTGGGGATGCCCAGAATGCCGCCGCGGAAGATCTCAGAGAAATAGGCGGCGTAGTTGAGAACAAAGGCAATGCATGCAGCGGTCATACGGGAGAGACCGTGGCTGGGATTCAGGTAGCCGGGCAGGTAAAATACAACAGCCAGCTGAAGCATCAGCGGCGTGGAGCGCATCAGGTAGATGTAGAGCCGAGAAAACCAGCTCAGGGGCTTGATGCGGCTCATGCTGCCGAAAGAAATCAAAAGTCCCAGGGGGAGGGCGAAAAGGAGAGTGACGAAAAAGATCTGGCAGTTGAGCAGAAAGCTTTTGCCCAACATCATGCTTACAGTTCCAAAGCTCATGATATTCCTCTTTCTCTAAACAGGATTGCAGCGGAGAGGAGACCCTCTCCGCTACGTTTCTACTATACTAGAATTAGTTCTGTTTGACAAGCAGCTCTGCCAAATCATATTTTTCAGCCAGGGTCTGGAGGGTACCATCCTCTGCCAGCTCTGCAATGGCACTGTTAACCTGCGCAGCCAATTCATCATCCTTGCGGAAACCGATGACGTACTCCTCTGCGGACAGCCGCAGGTCTGGGATTACAGTGAGGTCGGAATAATCGCCCTGTCCAACCATGGCACCAGCCAGAACAAAGTCCAGAACGCAGGCATCTGCAACACCAGTCTTGACCTCCAGCAGAGCGTCCACCTGCTGGGTCATGCTCGTATATTCAGCCTTGGAGAGGTTGGGATCAGTCTGTACAGCCGTCTCACCGGCGGAACCTGCCTCAGCGTCAATCTTTGCGTCTGCCAGATCGGCCGTGGAGGTGTACTTGTCCGCATCAGCGGAGCGGATTACAACCACTTGATAATTCTGCAGGTAGGGATCGGAAAGTGTCAGGGCGTCTGCCAGCTCAGGGGTAGAGGTCATGCCATTCCAGATGCAGTCAATGTTCTTGGAATTCAGCTCCATGACACGGCTGTCCCAGTGAATCTCCTGGAATTTAGGGGTCATCCCCAGCTTCTGGCAAACAGCAGTGGTAAACTCCGTCTCAAAGCCGGTAAGCTTACCGTTTTCATCGTAGTAGTTCATCGGTTCGTAAAGCGTAATACCCACGGTAAGATCCTTCTTGGAGGAGTCATCCGTTTCGGAATTATTGCCGCTTTCATCGTAGTTGTTCATCGGTTCGTAAAGCGTAGTACCCACGGTAAGATCCTTCTTGGAGGAGTCATCCGTTTCGGAATTATTGCCGCAGGCGGCCAGGGACAGGGACATGGACAGAGCCAACAGGCAAGTGACTAACTTTTTCATTTTTATATCCTCCAAAGCAGAATTTTTGAATTGGTTGATTTAGTATGGTAGTAGTTTACCATGGTAAATCGAAAATGTAAATACAGCAATTTAATAAATGACGGAGAAAACAAGTCGCAAAATCTGTGCAGAACGTATAATGAAAGACGGGCTGTCATAGATACACAGTCCCTAACATAGAGATGTAGCATGAATATGGAGCGGAAAAAGGACGGGATGCTATGAATGCCAGTATCTATCAGACCATTGCCACCCGCACGGCGGGGGATATTTACATTGGAGTGGTTGGTCCGGTGCGAACCGGAAAATCCACCTTTATCAAACGCTTTATGGAGACCCAGGTAATCCCGAATATCGAGAATGTCTATCGCAAGGAGCGGGCCAGGGATGAGTTGCCTCAGAGTGGTTCCGGGCGGACCATCATGACGGCGGAGCCAAAATTTGTGCCGGAGGAAGCTGCTCAGATCCAGCTGCCGGAGGGAGCCAGTTTCTCCGTGCGTCTGATTGACTGTGTGGGGTATATGGTCAAGGGGGCCATCGGACAGTTTGAGGCAGATGCACCCCGGATGGTGACTACACCCTGGTTTGACCACGAGATTTCGATGGTTGAGGCTGCTGAGATCGGGACCAGAAAGGTGATCACCGAGCACTCTACCATCGCCATTGCAGTGACGACCGACGGTTCCATCTCGGAGATCCCGCGGGAGGACTATCTGGAAGCGGAGGAACGGGTGATTCGGGAATTGCAGGAGTTGGGGAAACCCTTCATCGTGCTGCTCAACTCCGCGGAGCCTCACAGTGACCGTGCGGTTGCGATTGCCCGAGACATCGCCTCGCGGTATGAGGTGAACTGCGTGCCGGTGAACTGTCTGGAACTGGCGGAAGAGGATGTGGCAGATATCTTGAAGGCCGTTCTGTACGAATTCCCCATGCAGGAGCTGGAACTCTACCTGCCGCCATGGGTGGATGCGCTGTCTGCAGAACACCCCATCAAAGCGGGACTGTACGAGGCAATCCGCACCGGAACGACCCAGCTGCGACATATTCGGGAGGTGGATGGCGTCATCGCATCTCTGGGCGCCTGCGAGAATATCAGCGACGCGAAGGTGACGTCCATTGATTTGGGGACAGGAGTTGCGTCAGCAACTCTGTGTCTGCCCAGAGAATTGTTTTATAAGACACTTTCTGAGCAATCTGGGTTTGAAGTGGTGGACGACGGCGACCTGATGAGTTTGCTGACGCGACTGTCGGAAGTAAAGGCGGAGTATGATAAGGTCGCAGATGCGCTGAAAGATGTGCGGGAGACTGGGTATGGGATTGTGGTACCCGGCATTGACGAGCTGCAGCTGGAAGAGCCTGAGATCATGAAGCAGGGAGGACGCTATGGGGTAAAACTGAAAGCAAGTGCCCCAAGTATCCATATGATCCGGGCCGATATCGAGACGGCGGTGTCGCCGATTGTAGGCAATGAAAAGCAGTCAGAGGATATGGTGAACTACCTGCTGCAGGAGTTTGAAGGGGATACCAGCAAGATCTGGCAGTCCAATATTTTCGGACGCAGCTTCCATGAGCTGGTCAGCGAGGATTTGCAGACCAAACTGAAGCGGATGCCCGAGGATGCTCGAAAAAAACTTCAGGAGACACTAACCCGCATCATTAACGAAGGCAGCGGTGGTTTGATCTGCATCATTCTCTGATTGGCGGGGCAAAACACCATGTGATTTTATTACAATCATGCAAACACAGCACATCCGGACAGCAGTAACCCTGCTGCCCGGATGTGCTTGTTGCGACAGAGAATGCAAAAGTTGCTTCATGGAGGGAGTATCAGTACAGTGGATCAGCAAGCCAGCTGCCTGCAATAGCTGGAAACAACATTCCTCTCTCACAGCAATCCTGGGGGAATTCAGACAACAGAATCTCTGACTACTTGCAACCATGAGAAAGTCGTGATACCATAAATGCAAGTAAAAGAAGACTGAAAAGGAGAATGATATGCTGCTTGCTGTTGATGTTGGAAACTCCATTACGTCGGTAGGACTCTTTGATAAGGACCAGCACCTTTGCTTCCTGTCCCGGCTCAATACGGACAGCAGAAAGACGTCTGACCAGATTTGCGTGGATTTTATCAACCTGTTTACACTGTACCATCATGCGTTTTCGGAAGTGTCCGGCTCAATTTTATGCAGCGTGGTTCCCCCTTTGAATTTCATGATGGAGAAGGCCTTGACGCTACTGCTTGGAAAGCCGCCGATGGTGGTGGGGCCAGGAGTCAAGACCGGGCTGAATATTCGCCTGGCTGCCCAGACTCAGGTGGGGGCCAATATTGTGGCGGATGCGGTATCTGCTCTGGAGAAGTTCCAGGCACCCATTATTTCCATTGATATGGGCACCGCTACCACCATCGGCGTGATTTCTCGGGACCGCACCTATGAGGGGGGATTACTACTGCCGGGCGTTAATGTCTCCCTGGAGGCTTTGAGCCGGCATACGGCTCAGCTGCCTGCTATTTCTCTGGAACATCCCAAAGCCCTCATTGGGAAGAGTACAGAGGACTGTATGCGCTCCGGCATTGTCTACGGAACGGCAGGTATGCTGGACGGCATCATCGATCGGATCAGGGAGCAATTTCCCGGTCAGGAGGTCAGCGTTGTAGCCACCGGCGGCAACGCACCGGTCATCGTCAGGTATTGTCGAAATCAGGTGGTCTACGATAAGTATCTGCTGATGAACGGCCTCTGGGTTATCTATCAGAAGAATCGCTGAGGAAGAAACGCAGCAAAGTTATGTATTTTTCCGAATATCTCCGATTTTGATTGACATTGCAGTCATTATCAGATACAATACGCTATGCATACAGTGATGAAGAGGAACAGTACCCATCATGGCGCTGCAAAGAGAGACCCCGCGAAGGTGAAAGGGGGAGAGCGGCAGACGGCGAATACACCTCGGAACTGGCACCCAAACGGCCCGTGGCTCAGTAGGCGTGCTCCGGGTGCGCCCGTTACCGCGCTGTCGTGTGTTGGCACGACATGAGGCACTGCCCGTGAGGGTTGTGCGAACCAGAGGTGGTACCGCGAATTTTTTCGCCCTCTGTCCAGAGCCGGACAGGGGGCGTTTTACTCTGTCAAAAAACAGAAAGGATATGATCCCAAAATGACTTGTTATGACGAACTGGTAGCGCGCGGGCTGATTGCTCAGGTGACTGATGAAGAGGAAATCAAGGAACTGATCAATCATGGTAAGGCTGTGTTTTACATCGGTTTTGACCCCACGGCAGATTCTCTGCACGTTGGTCACTTTATGGCACTGTGCCTGATGAAGCGCCTGCAGATGGCAGGAAACCGTCCCATTGCTCTGATCGGCGGTGGTACAGGCTATATCGGCGACCCCTCCGGCCGCACCGATATGCGCTCCATGATGACTCCTGAGACCATCCAGCATAACTGCGACTGCTTCAAAAAGCAGATGGAGAAGTTTATTGACTTTGGTCCCGGGAAGGCCATGATGGTCAATAATGCCGACTGGCTGCTGAAGCTGAACTATATTGAACTGCTGCGCGATGTGGGTGCCTGCTTCTCTGTCAACAATATGCTGCGCGCAAAGTGCTATGAACAGCGCATGGAGAAGGGCCTCAGCTTCCTGGAGTTCAATTACATGATCATGCAGTCTTATGACTTCTATCATATGTTCCAGACTATGGGCTGCAATATGCAGTTTGGCGGTGATGACCAGTGGAGCAACATGCTGGGCGGCACAGAGCTGATTCGCCGCAAGCTGGGTAAGGATGCTTACGCTATGACCATCACGCTGCTGCTCAACAGCGAGGGCAAGAAGATGGGCAAAACTGCCAACGGTGCAGTGTGGCTGGACCCCAACAAGACCTCTCCCTTTGAGTTCTACCAGTACTGGAGAAATGTGGGCGATGCCGATGTGCTCAAGTGCATCCGCATGCTGACGTTCCTGCCGTTGGAGCAGATCGATGAGATGGACAAGTGGGAGGGTGCTCAGCTGAACGAGGCCAAGGATATCCTGGCCTATGAGCTGACTAAGCTGGTCCATGGTGAGGAAGAGGCTGAAAAGGCCCGCGAGACCTCCAAAGGCCTGTTTGCTGGTGCTGGCTCTACTGAGAACATGCCAAGCACCACGCTGTCTGAGGCTGACTTTGATGGCGATGTGATCGGCGTTTTGGACCTGATGGTCAAGTGCGGTCTGTGCGGCTCCAAGGGTGAGGCCCGCCGCCTGGTGCAGCAGGGCGGTGTCAGCGTGGCTGGCAATAAGATTGCCAGCATTGACGCTACCCTCAGCAAGCAGGACTGCGCCGGCGAGGGAGTTGTCATCAAGAAGGGCAAGAAGGTCTATCACAAGGCGGTTCTGGCCTGATTGTTAAATTCTCTGTGAGCAGACGCGGGTGCGAGTGCACCCGCGCCTGTTGTGCGTTTACTGCATGATATTATTTAAATCAGAAAGGAATTATCTATGATCACTGTCAGCGACGTCAGCTTGAACTTTACCGGGCAGAGCCTTTTCAAGCATGTGGATCTGAAATTTGTCCCCGGCAACTGCTACGGCATCATTGGTGCCAATGGTGCCGGCAAGACCACCTTCCTCCGCATCCTCTCCGGTGAGCTGGAGCCCTCCAGCGGCGAGGTTATCATCACCAAGGGCGACCGCATGAGCGTTTTGAAGCAGGACCATTTCCAGTACGATGCCTACACCGTCCTGGATACGGTCATTATGGGCAACCAGCGCCTCTACGACATCATGAAAGAGAAGGACGCCCTCTATGAGAAGGAGGACTTCAGCGACGAGGATGGCGTGAAGGCCAGTGAGCTGGAAGCAGAATTTGCCGAGATGGGTGGCTGGGAGGCTGAGTCTGACGCCAGCCGGATGATCCAGGGCCTGGGTCTGTCCAATGACATTCTCTACAATGAGATGTCTTCTTTGACCGCCAAGGAAAAGGTGAAGGTACTATTGGCACAGGCGTTGTTTGGCAAGCCCGACATCATCCTGCTGGACGAGCCCACCAACCATCTGGACATCCAGGCCATCGAGTGGCTGGAAGACTTCCTGCTGGACTGTGAGAGCCTGTGCATTGTGGTCAGCCATGACCGCCACTTCCTGAATACTGTCTGCACCAACATCGTGGATGTGGATTATGGCGGCATCAAGATGTACGTGGGTAACTATGAGTTCTGGTACGAGTCCAGTCAGCTGATGCAGCGAATGATCAAGGACCAGAACAAGAAGAAGGAAGACAAAATCAAGGAACTGCAGGAATTTGTCTCCCGTTTCTCCGCAAACAAATCCAAGTCCAAGCAGGCAACGGCACGCCGCAAGCTGCTGGATAAGCTCTCTGTGGAAGAGATGCCTGCATCCTCCCGCCGTTATCCGTTTGTGGGCTTTACCATGGACCGGGAGTGCGGCAAGGAAATTTTAACGGTGGAGAATCTCTCCAAGACGGTGGATGGCCGCAAGGTGCTGGACAATGTCAGCTTCCGTGTCAACAAGGGCGACAAGATTGCCTTTGTGGGTGAGGATGAGATCGCCAAGACCACGCTGTTTAAGATCATCATGGGCGAGATGGAACCCGACGAGGGCAGCTACAAGTGGGGTACCACCATCACCACCAGTTACTTTCCCCTGGACAACTCTGCGTTCTTCAACGACTGCGATTACAATCTGGTGGATTGGCTGGGTCAGTTTACACCGGATACGGCCGAGGCAAACACTGAGTCTTTCAAACGATCTTTCTTGGGACGTATGCTTTTTTCCGGTGATGACGTGTTTAAACCCGTTAAGGTTCTCTCCGGTGGTGAGAAGGTTCGCTGCATGCTCTCCCGCATGATGCTCTACGGCTCCAATGTGCTGGTGCTGGATCAGCCCACCAACCACCTGGATCTGGAATCTATCACTGCGGTCAACAATGGCCTCATCGACTACAAGGGCGTGGTGCTCTTTGCCAGCCATGACCACGAGTTTGTGCAGACGATTGCCAACCGTATCATGGAGTTCGTGGATGGTACGCTCATTGACAAGATGGGCACCTATGAGGACTATATCGATGGTCAGCGTGCTGACATGCTGGAGCGCATGGGCAAGTAAACCATCAACATAAAAGGGCCGCTGTGCATAGCGGCCCTTTTTCCTGTTGGATACAAGAGAACCCCCAGTTTTACTGGGGGGAAAAATCTTCAGATACAAGA
>JAHHSA010000057.1 GCA_020025475.1 Oscillibacter sp. | reverse complement strand
TTATGGGGCGAGGGTGTTCCTCTTTATCCGACGAGCATTGTGCGGTATTGCCTTAAAATCCGCAAAAAATATGTGCCTTGCTTTTTGGAACACTCAAAAATCCCGTTTTAATTTCTCTGAAAGGTTGTAATATTCTGCATTTTTCATAAAAATACGCCATTCCAAAATGAAAAGATTCGATTTTTCAGTCTTCTGGCAAAGTCTATTATACCACAACAAGAAATGCCATGGTACTATAACTTTAATATTGAGTGCTAGCTTTTCAGACAAATCATGCCTTTTGCCGCAGCAGGATGCACTCTGTGACACGGTCTAGGATAATTCCCCGATCCCGCTCGGGATAATAGAGCAAATGCGGTGCAATGATATCTTTCAGTTCCTGCCGTGTGAACTTTTGGAGTACCAAATGTGATCCGTATAGCCCCTGTGCAGCATTCCTCTGCCGGTTGAAAGTCGTGTCAAAAGGCTGAGCTCGGAGCGCAGAGATCAAGGCTTTCGGCGTAATATCCATCCTGTAGAGCATCATATTCGAAAGAAGTCCTGCGCCCTGGTCAAAGATTGGGCAATAATCGTAATGTCCCCCCTGCTCCAGGACAGCAATATTATTCAAGTGGCGGTCATCATTGCAAACCAGAGCATCGATCTCAAACAGCAGCGTCAGGTATTGGGGGAAATCTGACAGTCCGGTATACTCTGTCGTGGCCTCAGCAAGGTAGGCAATTCTTTTTTTATCACTGCTGAGCTGACTCAGTTTTTCTGAGACCGGGCAGCCGAAGTGTCTGGAAAGCAGTCTGCTAATGGTAATCAGATTCTGCCCTTTTTTCAGGAAGTTC
Source organism: Oscillibacter sp. (assembly GCA_020025475.1). GTDB lineage: Bacteria > Bacillota > Clostridia > Oscillospirales > Oscillospiraceae > Oscillibacter. The sequence goes on along the minus strand of JAHHSA010000057.1, from coordinate 9,849 downwards.
TGACTGGAACAGCCTGTTCGTTCCTGTCCATGCACATGCAACTTCTCCATTTTATATCTAACAAATGTAAAGGGATAATCCTTTTCAATATTGCTGTATGAAAGAAGGGCGCACGCCACAGTTTCTGCAAGTGCCTCATAGCCAAACTGATCCAGTTTATACCACGCATCTGTCTCTGGATCATACCACTTCTCCTGATTTCCCTTTGAAGAAGTCTCCGCAATCTTCTTTCCAGTCACCAATTTGATGGTCACAGTGCTACCTCCTCGATCTGAATCCATTGCTGATCCTCCGACATACGGCCCTTTGTCTTCTGAATGATTGCCACAGGATCATATTCATCCAACTGCAGTTCCCGAAGATAATGCTGGAGGCCGTCCCGGTGGTTTGAAATACAACGTTCCTCCAGAAACCACTGGAAGTCTTTCCAATCTGGTTGACTACAATTCCCAAATGCAGTCTTGACCGGGTCTTTGCAGAAATTTTCAACCGTCAAACTCTGATCAGTAAAATCAGCATAAATCACAGAGCATAGCGTCTGTTCATCAAAAAAAGAAATTTTTTTGACTTCGTGTCCTATTGCGGTCTTGGTATCGGCAAAAGTTTTCCCTGTCAGGTGCTTTTTCAAAATGATACTCTCCCCATCGAATGTCAGCACTACCTCCCTGTCTTTGGGAGTCACGCCTAGCTGCTCGATCCACGAATTCGGGAGCGTGATTTTGCAAGTCTGGGAACCCTTGGCTGCTGTCCCTCCGGCAGCGCTAATATTTACCTTGCTGACACGAGTTTCCACGCCCATCACCTCTTGATAGAATTATATTCTATTCGGTACGAATAATCAAGAAAATTCAGCGCTCAAAAAATGACCCGAAGAACTCTCTTCAGGTCATTTTTATGATTTATCCGATTAGATTCGTCTCGTATGTAACAATATTCTGATGACCGATAACTGTCCGGGCTTCCCGGCTAAAACTCGAAGTTCGTTCGGGAGTCATCTTCTTGACCATCTGGCCGCCGACGGAACCAGCCTGGCGGGAGGTCAGGTCGCCGTTGTAGCCCTCTTTCAGATTGACGCCGACTTCAGCTGCGGCTTCCATCTTGAACTTATCCATAGCGGCGCGGGCCTCGGGAACATTGATCTTATTACTGTTGTTAGACATGACTGAGTTCTCCTTTACTACAAATAAATTTTGCGTTCACTGGGTATCGCACAGCTAGTTTGACCCGAAGAAGACAGAATATGCTGTTTTTTTGGCGGAAAATTTTGAATGAAATTCCGTCATCTGTCGAATGTTCCAATACATATACAATCAATAGCACATAGAATCCGTAGAAGAGACGCGCGCGGCAGCTTGGGCGGTGCGGATTTTAGCAGAAATATTTGGACACTTTCGGTAAAATGCCTGAATTTACGACAGTTTCCGGCCTTTGTCCATGGTCATTCCCGGGACATCGGCAGATAATAAAAATAAATAGCAAGCGTGCGTGTGAGCTGCCTGTTTGAAAAAAGGAGAAGGAACCGAGCAAATCCGGCGGACCGAATTTCCAGCGCAAATGACCAGGTATGGGACATGGGAAATGGCGTTAAAACCCTGTAGATGCAATCAAAATGCTGGGGCCAAAGATCTCAGCGCACACCTGTCCATAGCTGTGGCATGAGATCCTGAATGAATACCAGGCTCCTCAAGTCATATCGGACTTTCTGACATGGCTGGAAGGGCACACGGAGACAATGAAGAAGGAGTATGCAGTATGAGTTTTTCAGATTCCATGAAAAAAATCGGCCTGGAGAAGATTTATGACTATCTGGACAAGGACCCGGAGGCCAATATCCCCAAGCTGATCGAGTTTTTGGAGAGATCGGATAAGGGCGGCATCGCCCGTCAGCTGCCGGTGGTGAAGAAGGTTCTCTCGGACCCGGAGAATAACTGGTATCGGCTGGCCATGAGCCTCTGGACTGATGTGGACTCCGAGGTCCGCAAGACCATGTTCATCAACTTTGTCATCAACGCCAACGTGCTGGCCAGCCCCAAGGCGGATGTCAACCGGGAAAAATACGGCTGCTCCATTCCCTGGGCCATTTTGATGGACCCCACCAGCGCCTGCAATCTCCACTGCACCGGCTGCTGGGCGGCGGAGTACGGCAATCGGCTGAACATGAGCTTTGAGGAGCTGGATTCCATCGTGGAGCAGGGCAAGGAGCTGGGAACTTACATGTATATCCTCTCCGGTGGTGAGCCACTGGTGCGCAAGCATGACATCATTGCCCTGTGCAACAAGCACAGCGACTGCATGTTCCTCTCCTTTACCAATGGTACGCTGATTGACGAGGACTTTGCCGACGAAATGCTGCGGGTGAAGAACTTCATCCCCGCCATCTCGGTGGAAGGCTTTGAGGCGGATACCGATTTCCGCCGGGGTGAGGGCACCTTCCGCAAGCTCCGCCGGGGCATGGAGATCCTGCGGGAGAGAAAGCTGCCCTTTGGCGTCTCCTGCTGCTATACCGCCAAAAACGCGGAGATGATCGGCAGCGAAGAATACTTCGACGCCATGGTGGAGTGGGGCGCCAAATTCGCCTGGTTCTTCACCTATATGCCGGTGGGCAACGCGGCTGTGCCGGAGCTGATGGCCACGGCGGAGCAGCGGGCCTATATGTACCGCCAGATCCGCAAGTTCCGCAAGACAAAGCCCCTGTTCACGCTGGACTTCTGGAACGATGGCGAGTACGTCAACGGGTGCATTGCAGGCGGCCGCCGCTACTGTCACATCAACGCCAACGGCGACATCGAGCCCTGTGCATTTATCCACTACTCAGACTCCAATATCCGGGAAAAGACGCTGCTGGAGGCCTACCAGTCCCCGCTGTTCATGGCCTACCACAACGGCCAGCCCTTCAATGAAAACCACCTGCGTCCCTGCCCGCTGCTGGATAATCCCAACGCTCTGGCTGACATGGTGAAGCGCAGCGGCGCCCACTCCACGGATCTGGAATCTCCGGAGGACGTGGACAGTCTGACCGCCAAGTGCGTGGAAAAGGCCAATGCCTGGGCACCGGTTGCCGATGAGCTGTGGCGCTGTTCCGGCCATTGCAGCCACTGCGGCAAGTAACGAAAACGATTGAAAAAAGGCGGCCCGACGGGGCCGCCTTTTTTGCGAGATCTGTTGACAAAGAGGGTCTACTTGTGTAAACTCAAAGCATCAAAAGTCTACATGAGTAGACTTTCAAAGGGGGAGTTACCATGACACGGCCTGTTCTGGCGGAGAGTGAGTACCGGTTTATGGAATTGGTATGGGATCATGAGCCAGTGAGCTCCGGCGCTCTGGTAGAGCTGTGCCTGGAGACGTTCCAGTGGAAGAAATCCACCACCTATACGGTGATCAAGCGGCTGGCGGCCAAGGGTTTTTTGAAAAATGAGAAGTCCACTGTCACGGCTCTGGTGAGCCGGGAGGAGGTGCAGGCCAATGCCAGCGAGCTGTTTGTGGAGCGGACTTTCGGCGGGTCCCTGCCGGGGTTTCTGGCGGCGTTTTTGGGTGGCAGGGCCATCTCGGAGCAGGAGGCAGCGGAGCTGAAACGGCTCATTGACGAGAGCCGGGAGGACTGAGATGAAGGAACTGTTTTTCAAGGTTCTGGGCATGAGCGCCACCGCCAGCCTGGTGATTCTGGCGGTGCTGATTGCCCGATTTTTTCTGCGAAAGGCGCCGAAAAAATATTCTTACTACCTGTGGGCGGTGGTGGCCTTCCGTCTGGTTTGTATGTTCAGCTTTGAATCCGTGCTGAGTATTTTCAACTTTTCATCTCTGAGACCACAGGCAACTTCCTGGAACAACCGGACCACCTCCATTGTCCACTTTGTACTGCCCCAGCCGCCGCTGGCCGGGGACGTGGTGGATGTCAGCGGCGTGGGAGCGCAGGGCGCTCCCATGGCGCCGGCGGCGGACTGGGGGCAGATTGCCGCCGGTATCTGGCTGGCGGGCATAGCGGTGCTAATGCTCTACGGCATCATCACCTATGTACTGCTGCGCCGGAAGGTGATGACCGCCATTCCGCTCTATGACGGGGTCTCCCAGGCAGACGGCATCCGCTCTCCCTTTATTCTGGGAATGATTCATCCCGTGATCTATGTGCCCTACCATCTGGAAAAGGAAGCTCTGAACTATATTTTGCTCCATGAGTGGTATCATCAGCACCGGTTGGACCATGTGACCCGTCCGCTGTGCTTTTTGATTCTGGCGGTCCACTGGTTCAACCCCCTCTGCTGGCTGGCCTTTTATCTGAGCGGCCGGGATATGGAGCTGAGCTGTGACGAGGCCGTGCTGGCAGAGAAAAACTGTGAGCGGCGGGCGTACAGCACAGTGCTGCTGTCTGTAGCCGCAAAACGCCATCTGCTGTCTCTGGCTCCGCTGGCCTTTGGAGAGACGGCGGTGAAGGACCGCATCCGCAATGCCCTGCACTGGAAGACCCCGAAACGTTGGGTGACGGTCACAGCGGCAGCACTCTGCATCGCAGTGCTGCTGGGCTGCGGACTGAATCCGGAAGACAGCCCGGCACTGCAATTTATGGGCGAGATTGCGGCGGTGCAGCGGGAGGCCGGGACCGGACGTCCCATGCTGCTGGTGGAGAATCCGCAGGGGAAGAAGATTCCCTTTGTTCTGGATGAGAAGAGCTTCACCATCTCGCTTATAGATACGGTGGATGCAGAGGCGTATTTCCAGAATCCCCGGGCGGGCGATACCGTGTTTGTGGAGTACGACCGGGGGAGAGAACGTGTCACGGCGGAGAACGGGGAGATCTGGAAGGCGTATGCACTGTATGGAATTCACCTGGAAAAGGCCTTCACCAGGGAGACCGCCGCCCTGGCGGACGGAACGCCCATCCGCATCAAAGCAGATGCTTTTGGCAGCACCGTCTATACGCTGGCGGACGGCACCGAACTGCTGGAAGTCATGCACCCTGCCGATGTGCTCCGCGTGCCCAACAATTCCTACCGTGAGTATGTGGAGGAGAGGGCACAGGCGGCCATGGAAGCATACTGCACGCAGCAGGGCCTGCTTTATGACGAGCGGGCGGAGCTGGAACGGGCCTATCAGCTGTATCTGGAACAGCCGGAGGCATTTCAAGGAGGCGGCTGCTCCATCCGCCAATATACCGAAGTGAGCTGGGTCAGTGAGCGGCTGGCCTGTCTGGAGACGGAGCTGCGTTATTTTCAGGCGGGTGCCGGCGGACCTGATGCTGTCAGGCGGGCGGCCTTTGACCGCCGCACCGGAGAGCTTGTCCCAACCGAGGAGCTGTTCACGGTTTCGCCGGAGGAGCTGCTGGAAACGCTGCTGGAGGAGAATCGGATCGTCTACAGCGAGCCGGAGCTGGCGGAGTCGATGCGCCGGGCTTTCCGGCCGGAGTATATCGCCCTGTATCCCACCGGCCTGGATATCATGTTCCCACCGGGAACGCTGCTCTCCACAGAGTACAGTGACTGCGGCTACGGTGTGGGCGGTGAGTACTCCGAGACAGTGCGGGCTATGATCCAGCCCTGGGCCATCCCTCTGGACGACCCCTCCCTGTGAGATAGCGGTAAAACAGGTTGCAAACAGGAGCATTCAGGCGTATAATGACTGAGAAAACCAAATATTGGGGAGCTTGTGGAACAGGCTGAGAGGAAGGTTGCAACCTTTGACCCTGGAACCTGATGTGGGTAATACCAACGTAGGAAGCAGATGATTTCCCAGGAGGCTGCCGCCCAGGCAGTCTCCTTTTTCCAGCTCCCCGCGCGGCAGATTGGGGGCACCACCTTCTGTCGCGGAGAAAACGTTAAGGACGCAGAAAGGAAGCATCAACATGAAAACTGCATTAACGATCGCCGGAAGTGATTCCAGCGGAGGCGCCGGCATCCAGGCTGATATTAAGACCATGTCCGCTCACGGCGTCTACGCCATGAGCGCTGTCACGGCCCTGACGGCCCAGAATACCACCGGCGTTACGGCAATTTTGGATTCCACCCCGGAATTCATGGCGGCACAGCTGGACGCTGTGTTCACAGATATCGTCCCCGATGCGGTGAAGATCGGCATGGTCTCCTCCGCGGAGCTGATCCACGTCATTGCGGAGAAGCTGAAGCAGTACAACGCCCAGCACATTGTGGTGGACCCCGTTATGGTGGCGACCTCCGGCGCAAAGCTGTTGCAGGACAACGCAGTGGACGCGCTGCGGCAGGAGCTGCTGCCCCTGGCGGAGGTTCTGACCCCCAACATCCCAGAGGCGGAGATCCTGGCGGACATGGAGATCCATTGCCCTGCCGATATGGAGCGGGCTGCCGAGAAGATCGGCCGCACCTATGGCTGCTCCGTCCTCTGCAAGGGCGGTCACGATCTGAACGATGCCAATGACTTCCTGTGGGAGGCGTCCGGCTCCACCTGGTTCAAGGGCCATCGCATTGACAATCCCAACACGCACGGCACCGGCTGCACCCTGTCCAGTGCCATTGCCTCTGAGCTGGCCCACGGACGCTCTCTCCATAATGCCGTGGAGCTGGCCAAGGCCTACATCTCCGGTGCACTGGCGGCCATGCTGGATCTGGGCAAGGGCCGCGGCCCCATGAATCATCTGTTCGGACTCCAGGGAGAGTTCTTCCAGAGGTAAGGAGGAACCGCTTGGGATTTGTCAAAGCGTGCATCCGGGACATGTGCAGCACGCAGACCTGATCTGCAACAAGTGAGAAAACAGCCTCCCGCAACCGAACGGCTGCGGGAGGCTGCTGTTTTGCGGGGGAGCATACCACCATCAGAGGTGCAGAATGTTGTGGATGGCGTAGGCCACGCCGTCCTGTGCGTAGTGCAGTGTCACGTAGTCGGCAGCGGCCTTGCAGGCGTCAGTCCCGTTTTCCATGGCGATGCCGCAGCCCACGTAGGCGAGCATCTCGGCATCGTTGTCCCCGTCTCCGAAAGCGGCAATCTCCATGGGGGAGAGCCCCAGACGCTCCGCCAGAAACCGCACGCCGCTGTGCTTGCCTGCGTTCCGGTGGGAGAGCTCCAGCAGGGAGGGGACAGAGGCAGTGACATAGAGATCCGGAATCTGTTCCGGCAGAGAGGCCCAGAGACGGTGTTTCAGCGCCTGATCCCTCAGTACCAGGTCGATGCTGTCCAGCTCTTCGGCGTGGGCGCGGATGAAAGCTTCCATGTCCTCCACAGGGGTGCGGGTGTTCTGGATGTAGGGGATGGCCTGAACCGTTGCACCGCGGGATACCGGGTCCCGGACATAGGCGGCATCGGCGTAAGCAACGCCCTCCACAAAGGCCTCGTAGACCACCGGCTCCCCGGCGGTCCGGGAGAGAACCGCCTCCACGGACTCGGGTGTCATGGTGTAGCGACGGAGACAGGCTCCGGTGGGGATATGATAAACGGCAGCGCCGTTGGATGTGATGGCATATTCCACACCGGGAAGCTCCACCATATCCGGGGGCAGGGTGGAGAAGGCACGGCCGCTGGCAATGACGATGTGTACGCCTTTGTCGATGGCAGCAGTCAGCGCTTCCCGGTTGTCGTGGGACAGACGGCCCTGGCCGTTGAGTGTGGTGCGGTCCAGGTCCAGTGCAATACAGCGGATGTTCATAGGTAATCGCCTCCTGAAAAAACAGTGTACCATGGTTACAGGATCGGCGCAATGTGGTATACTAGTTTCAATTTGAGAACATGAAACCGGAGGTATCCTATGAACCGTTCTATGACCCAACAACTGCTCTCCTTCCTGGACCGAAGCCCCAGCTGCTACCACGCCGTTGACAACCTGGCCCGGACCCTGGAAGAGGCGGGCTATCAGAAGCTCCTGGAGCATCGCCCCTGGACGTTGGTCTCCGGTGGGAAATATTATGTCAATCGAGGCGGCTCCAGTATTCTGGCCTTCCGCATTCCCGTTGGTCGTGTGACCGGCTTCCAGCTGGCCGCCGCCCACAGTGATTCCCCCACCTACAAGATCCGTGAATGTGCGGAGATGCCCTCTGCCGGCGGTACACTGCGTCTGAGCGTCGAGCCCTACGGCGGCATGATTGCCCGGTCCTGGATGGATCGGCCGCTGTCTGTGGCGGGCCGGGTAGTGGTTCAGGCGGAGAACCGGGTGGAAAGCCGCCTCGTGTGCATTGACCGGGACCTGCTGGTGATCCCCAGCGTGGCCATTCACATGAACCGCACAGTCAATCAGGGCGTGGCCCTGGACCCGGCGGTGGATCTGCCGCCCCTTTTCGGCATGGGCGAGGCAGGGAAGTACCGGGCCATGATCGCCGAGGCGGCAGGCGTTCGAATGGAGGACCTGCTGGCTACGGAGCTGTTCCTGTATCCCAGAACGAGGGGAACCACCTTCGGTGCGGAGGAGGAATTTGTGGCCGCTCCCAGACTGGACGACCTGCAGTGCGTCTTTGGCTGCACCCGGGGCTTCCTGGATGCCGGGGAGAACACCAACGTCCCCGTCCTCTGCGTTTTCAACAACGAGGAGGTGGGCAGCGGCACCCGTCAGGGCGCGGATTCCACCTTTCTCACCGATGTGCTCAGCCGCATCGGGGACGGCCTGGGCTTGCCCCGGGAGGAGCAGATGGCGCTCTTTGCCAACAGCTTTCTGGTCTCGGCGGACAACGCCCACGCCATCCATCCCGCCCATCCGGAGTATGCGGACAAGCAGGAGTATCCCGTGCTCAACGGCGGCGTGGTGGTGAAGTACAACGCCGCACAGAAGTATACCACAGACGCCGAGTCGGCGGCGGTGTTCTGCAAGATTTGCAGGGACGCGGGTGTCAGCGTGCAGCGCTACAGCAATCGGGCAGATCTGCCCGGCGGCTCCACCCTGGGCAATATCAGTACAGCCCATTTCTCCATCCCGGCGGTGGATATTGGACTGCCCCAGTTGGCCATGCACGCCTGCTATGAGGTGTCTGGTGCCCGGGATACGGAGGCACTGGTTCGGGCTATGACCGCTTATTTCAGCCGGACCATTACCCGCACCGACGAGGATGGCTATCAGTTCTAAAAAATTCAAAAAAGTCTGGAACAACTGTTTGCTTTTCCCAAAAGACTGTGTTAGAATGAGAAAAACAACAGAGGAACAGGAGGATCTCGCTATGGCTGAGCTCTCCGCTATGCAGCAGAAGATCTATGATTATATTGCCTCGTGTATCCGGGAGCAGGGGTATCCGCCCTCCGTCCGGGAAATTGGCGAGGCAGTCGGTTTAAAGTCTCCCTCCACGGTGCACTTCCATTTGAAGCACCTGGAAGAGGAGGGTGTCATTGCCAAGGGCGCCGGAAAAGGCCGCGCCATTACGCTGATCGAGCAGCACACTCCGGAAAATCAGGTGCCTATTGTGGGCAACGTAGCTGCCGGCAGTCCGATTTTGGCCCAGGAGTGCATTGAGGACTATCTGACTTTTGACACCGGTGGACACGGCGAGGAGTTTTTTGCCCTGCGTGTACGGGGAGAGTCCATGCTGAATGCGGGCATCCTGCCCGGCGATTTGGTGGTGGTCCGCCGACAGGCCACCGCTCACAACGGCGAGATCGTGGTGGCCATGATCGACGATGAGGCTACGGTTAAGACCTACTCCAACCGGGACGGCCATTTGTGGCTGCTGCCCCAGAATGACGCCTACAGCCCCATTGACGGCACCTACGCCACCATTCTCGGCAAGGTGGCCGCCGTAGTGCGCCGGTATTGAAAAACTTTTGCAATCTGGCATAATTCCCGGATGACAGTTTTGTCATTCGGGAATTTTTCGTGCTGTCTGCCCGCACGAGGGAGACATCGCTATTTCACTCCGGGCGTATCCATTGCTTTCCGCAGCTTTTCCAACGCCTTCTTTTCAATGCGGGATACAT
>JAHHSA010000056.1 GCA_020025475.1 Oscillibacter sp. | reverse complement strand
CTGCTCTCTGCCTGCCTCCTGTTGACCACACCTGCTCTGGCCGCAGAAAACAGCACGGAAAACTTCGTCCGCAGTAAGACTTATTACGGTCAATTCAACGACCTTTCTCCTAGTTCTTCTTATTATTCCAACGTAGCTGCCCTCTATGAATACGGTCTGACACTGGGCAAGTCAGACGGGACCTTTGGGCCGGCCGATCCTCTCACCGTGGGTGAGATCGTGATTTTTGCAGGCCGCATCCGCAGTCTGTATCGCACTGGCAATCCGGAGACTGGTCCCGCCGCCTGGCATGGAAAGGGGCAGAGTCGCAGTGCCTCCTCCCTCCGCTATTTAAAGTCTGAGGGGATATTGGGCGGCGAGCTGGATGCCAGACTCTTCTTCCCTGCCACCCGGGCAGAAACAGCTCATGTGCTGGCCAATGTTTTGCCGCCCGAGGCGCTGCCTCCTGTTTACGACGCACTGGTCACAGAAGGATACGCCACCCACCGCTTCATCACGGATGTGACAGAGTATACTCCCTATTTTCACGACATTCTGCGTCTCTATCGCACTGGCGTCTCTCAAGGCTGTGACGCCAAGGGCTCCTATCACCCGGATGCACTCATCACCCGCGGTGCCGCTGCGGCACTGCTGACCCGGATGGTGGACCCCTCCCTGCGCACCGCCCCCACCTGGTATGCCGCCGCAAACCGGACGCTTGCCAGTCTGGTTCCCAACGCCAAGCCGATTCCTGCCCCTCGCAAACCGGATGAGATGGATGCCTGTGTCCGCCATATGCTGGCCACAAACTCCAATATGATGCAGCTCGAATATCCGTCTCTCTCCGCCGCGGCTTCGCAAAAAACAATGAATCTTGCGCTGGCCGCTGTCAAAACCTACTGCGAGCAAAGCTACAACGCTGTTAGCTGCACTTACAGCAACCAGGGGGATATGACCCTTGTTTTCTCCTCTACCGCTGCCCAGGGTGCAACGCTGGATGCCTATCGGACAGACGCCATGCGCGCCGCGGCAGACATCCATGATGCCCTTTGGCGCTCCGGGGCAATCTCCCCCATCATGAGCGACCAGGAGAAGGCGCAGGTCTACTTTAAATGGATTTGCGATCATACCGTCTATGACCACAATGCCGGAAATGACTCCGTCAGCCACCTGCCCTACGGTCTTTTTCTCCACGGGAAGGCTGTGTGCGACGGTTACACCGGCGCGTACAACCTTCTGCTCAAACTGGAGGGTATCCCCTGCACCGCCATCTCCAACGACACCCACATCTGGACTGTGGCAGAGCTGGACGGCCGGGTGGTCCACATTGACACCACCTGGGGTGACCAGGAGGGGACCTGTGATCTCCGTTTTTTTGCCATGTCCCCGGAGGTTTCCAGACAGTATCACGCCTGGTAGCAAGCTGCGTGGAAACCGTGACTCAGCTTCTTAAAAAGTCTTTTTGACAAGCTGAAGGCCATGGAACTGCAAAATGCAGTTCCATGGCCTTTTCTGCTGTTTCCAGGAAGCACTTCCCATGGGATTCGGATGTTGATAAACACACAGCACTCAGCCGTTCTGGCTGAAAACCTCCACAAAACTGAACCAGCCTCTGGGATCCCGAAGCAATCCGGTGTACTCTTCACGCATCTGCCAGTCTGTGCCCTTCGTGCACAGAGGCACCACCACGTTGTCTGACAACAGCAGCGCCTCGGCATCATGGAGGCAGCCCATCCGGGCCATCTCGCTGTTGGCAGTGGCAATGATGTTCATGAGGGTATCGTAAGCGCTGTTCTCATATCCAACCAAGTTGTCGTGGCTGTCGGATGTCCACTGCATCAGAAAACACTCTGCATCATTGCCGGGAGCCGTCACATCCAGACCCACCAGCTGATATTCTCCCTTCCGCACTGCGGTCCAGAGTTCCTCCTCTGTGACACCCCGGGGGGTCACGGAAACATGAAGGGTGTCCTGCCACATACGGCACAGGGCCTCTGCCACTGCGGCTGCGCCCTCCTCCTCCGCATAGAGATATTCCAGCTGGCCAAGGCCCAGTCCCATCTCATGGCCGGACTCATCCAACAAAGCTCTGGCCAGCTCACAGTTTTGCTGGTAGCTTTCCGAACGGTTGTCGCAGAGAGGACCCCCCACGGTGCGGAAATCCCCCTGCTCATTCTGGGGAACACCGGGAGGCACCAGCCCCTCCGCAGGCAGGGCTGTCTGCCCCAGCAGTCCAGCCAGTTTTGTGCGGTCCAGCACCAGGCTCATTGCCTGCCGGACCAGGGGGTCCGACAGCTGCTCCTGGTGATAGTTCATGAGGATGGAGTACGTGGAGAGCGTGGGGGTGGGACCCCAGGTGTCGTTCTGACTGCGCTTTTCCAGTTCCTCTTCCGTCAGGGGCCAAACCATATCCACTTCCCCGCTCTGGTAAAGCTCCCAGGCCGCCTCGGCGTTCTCCGCAAAACGGAAGCAGATCTCCGACGGGCCAACATGGTTGGTCTCATAGCCGGGAGAGCGGCGAACCAACAGTTCCGAATCAGGTTCCCACTTCGCTGCCACATAGGCACCATTGGTCACCAGAGCCGTCGGGTCACTCCACCAGGGGCTTTCCTGATTCTGCTTCTTGAGCTGTTGGATAACGTCCTGCCGCAGGGGCATGGTGGCCGGGGAGGTGCAAACCTCCGTCAAGAACCAGTCATACTGCCCGTCCAGCGTCACCACAAAGGTAGACTCATTGGGGGCCGACACCTGCAGCTTGCTCATATCGCCGGTATTCCGTGCTTCCTGATAACCCGTAACCACGGAGAGGAGCTCTGCATAGGGCGAATTGCAGTTCGGATCGGCTAGACGACGCCAGGCATAGACAAAATCATCAGCCTTCACCTTTTCCCCATCGGACCACTCTCCATTCCGTAGTTTGAAGGTGTAGACCATGGTACCGTCCTTGCGCTGTGTCTGCCCCACACTTTTGGCCATGCCATTGACAACGGTCTTGCCGCCGCTGGCGTCCGTGCTGATTCGCATCAGATTTTCATACAACTGGACCAGAATGCTCTGGTCCCCGGAGTCCTCCGTATAAATGGGGTCCAGACAGTCCGGACGGCTGCCAACGCTGACGGACAGCCGCTGTCCCTCTTCCTCCCGGCCGCAACCGGAGAGCACGGCAAGACACAGGGCTGCCGCCAGGCACAGCCCTGCAAGGCTTCGAATACGCTCCATGGATCATTTCTCCTTTGAGACAAAAGAATCGGCGCTGTTTACCAGCACCGGGAAATTTTATAGGACGATTATAGCGAATTTTGTCCCCGATGTAAAGGTTGCCAGGCCCCAAAAGTTACAAAATGTTACAAGTGTTTTAGGTTTATTTACATTTTCCCCGGCTGCATGGCCTCTTGCGCCACGCACATGTGCCAATCGCCGCCTCTTTTTAAAACAGTCTGGCAGCATGCCGCATGGACCGCCTGCATGAGGGCATACTGAAGGCAGGAGGTGAGATCCATGGCAAAAAAGTGCCAGAACCCCCCACTGAATCGGGTGCCGGGGGAGCCAAAAGGTCGAGACGACGTCATCAACAAATACGGCACCTATGAGGTGCAGGCCACCTGCGGCATGGAGAATGAGTACCCCTCCATTGCCCAGGGCCTGCCAAAGTCCGAACGTCGCAAGCACCCCTCCTGAACATCGGCGGCCGACAAAAGTCGGCCGCCGATGTATGATGCCATCTTCCTGAACGGCAGGACTTTACTCCCGCCCCCGTGTTTTGCTATACTTTGGTCAAGCTCTGACGGAATGCCGGAGCCTCAGCTCCTCTTGGAGCTGAGGCTCCGGCAGCAGGGCCACGAGAAGGACATGCCAGGTCTGCGTCTGGTAGACGAAATTCTCCACCGCCTCCGCAGAGCGTGGGAGTAACCGAACTTGAAAAACATCGCGCATCTGCTTTACAGATGTGCGGTGTTTTTTCATGGTAACTCGGAGACACCGCCAGAGCAGCGGCTTTTCAACTCCCCGTCGGCAGGCAGAGGGTAAAGCGGACGCCGTCAGGAATGTTCTCTGCAGAGCAGATGCCGCCGTGGACCTCTACCGCCGCGCGGGTTATGGCAAGGCCCAATCCGGTGCCGCCGCACTCCCGACTGCGGGCCTTATCCACGAGGTAGAAGGGTTCAAACAGGCGGGGCAGCTCGTTTTCCGGAATGGCTGGAGCGTCATTTTCCATTGTTAGTCGGAATGTGCCCTCGTCCTGGGTCAGCGTAACCCGCACCTTGCCGCCCTCGCTGCCGTACCGCAGTGCATTGGAAGCCAGATTTCCAACCGCCTCTTTCAGCCGTCCACGGTCCCCCACCATCACCGCATCCGCAAGGGACAAATCCACTGTCATGTTCCTGCGGGCAAAGGGCAGGGACAGCGGGGCAAATACCTCTGTTACCAGTTCTTTCAAATCCACCCACTCCCGGGTCAGAGCCGTTCCTTTTTCCAGGCGGGACAGCTCCAGCAGACGGCCCACCAGGGCGCTCATCCGGTCCGTCTCGTCCAGCACCACCTGGAGATAATGTGCCCGCTTCTCCGGCAGGATGTCCTCCTGCAAGGCCTCCGTGTGGGTGCGGAGCACCGCCAGAGGTGTTTTCAACTCATGGGCCGCAGCACGGGTGAACTCCCGCTCACGATCCAGCTGTTCTGCCAGTTTGTCCTGTGCCCCGTTGAAGGCAGCTGCCAGATCATTCAGCTCCCGGATGGGGCCATTCTCCTGACACCTGCCATGTTTAGTCTGCTCACAGAGCTGCTCCACCGGACAGGTGATCTTTCCGGTCAGAATTTTACTCAAAACCGACAGCACCAACAGCGTCAGCAGCAACGTGCTGCAATACAAAAACCGAAGCTGCCGAACAGCCGTGGGCAGAGTTTGATAAACCGCCGCCACTTCTTCCAGCGCACGATTGTCCGGCGCATAAGTGCCCGTCTTGTGACAGGACGCATCTTCTCCCCCTAGGGATGGGGACAGGCCCGCCTGGGCCGCCCGGAAATTTTCCAGAACCCGCTTGGGATGTCCCTGGATGGGATTCTGAGGGTTGTAGGCCGGAGCCAGCAGACTGGTAAGACGCAGGAAACGCAGTTCCACGGTGACGGGATTGTCACAGTGGTTCGAAGTCTCCACCACAGTCTCCACCGTGTTGTCCGGGTGCAGCAGCTCAATGCGCTCTACCCGAATCGCATCAGCGGGCAGTTCCTCTCCGGTGATGCAGGCCGTGGTGCCGTCCCCCGGATCATGGGCGTCAGACGGCCACAGGGTATATTCATATCCCCTGGATCGGCGTTGGATGATCCAGTCGGTCAGTGCCAGCTGTCCGGCATCATCCAGGCCGCTGTCCAGTTCCAGAAACCACCGTCGCCCCCGGTCGACCCCCTCCTCATAACCACGGCCATAAGCCAGCTGACTTTGGAGGATCGTGTCGTCAGAGGTCCGCATGGCAATGGCCATGCCGCCCTCCACATCATAGAGACGTCCGCAGACCCCGCTGATATTCTGCGTCAGAATCCAGTCCGCCTGGTTCCCCAGCCCTTTTTCCAGGTTGTTGGCGTAATAGCCCTTCTGCTCCTCAAAGTCCTGTCGTGCCAGGATGGTCTGTGTCCGCATCTGCTGGTTGAGCTCCCTCTGGGTGGACTTTGTCAACAGGAACATGGTGCCTGCCCACAGCAGCAGAAATGTCACTGTCAAGGGGAGTAACAGATGAAATCGCACTTTTTTTGCCTGTTTCATGTCATTTCGCCTCCAGTCGGTAGCCCGCCTTATAGACGGTTTTGATCTGCTTTCCGGCGCTGCCCAATGCCGCCCGCAGAGAGCGGACCCGGACGTCCACCGCCCGGTCATCGCCCTCAAAATCCAAGCCACAGACCTTGTCCAGCAGCTGATCCCGGCTCAGAACCTGTCCCTGATTGCGCACCAGGCACAGCAGCAATCTGTACTCTCCCGGCGACAGCTTCCTATCTTCTCCATCTACGGTGCAGCGCTGTGCTGACATGTCCAGCGCAATGGCACCGCAGTGCAGGGTTTCGGTCTCTCCCCTGCTGCGGCGGATGATGGCCTGGGTCTTGGCCAGCAGCACCGCCAGAGAAAATGGCTTTGTGATGTAGTCATCCGCTCCCAGGGCATAGCCCCGCAGCATATCCTCCTCCCCGCCCAGGGCCGTCAGAAACAAAATGGGCACACCGCTCTTTTCCCGCACCGCCTTACAGACGCCAAAGCCGTCCAGATGGGGCATGAGGATATCCAGCAAAATTGCGTCATAGTCATGGGTCCGCAGCAGCTCCAGCGCCGCCTCTCCGTCTGCCGCCAGAGCGCAGTCCAAGCCGTGAGCAAAGAAATAGTCCCGGATAATCTCCCGGATTCGCGCCTCATCCTCTACCACCAGAATCCTTGTCATGGGCGTCCTCCTTTCCCTTGGTGTGCACATAACATAGCACCCATTTGTGTTGAAATGATGTGAATTGATTATAAATCATATCAGTCTCCGTTTCCATCTGTCCTGTCCCACTCCTTTGGGATGCAGTGGAGGAAAATAGTACAATTTTTCTCTCAAGGCTTCGTTTTAAAATGGCAATTTATACAAGTGCAGCTTAGGGATTATACGTTCCCCTCAAAAACTTACAGCGCTGCTATTTTCTTTAAAAGTTTCGTATATGAGCCAAGCAGCTCGGATATTGAAAAAATTACAGTAAAATAATTTCATTATTTTCCCTTAAAATATTAAACGTCCAAAATTGGCTCTTGACAAATGAATAATCGGTTCCTATAATGTGCACAAAGCGATGATGAAGAGGGACGGGATCGGATGCCTTCAGAGAGCCGGTGGTTGGTGTGAACCGGCGGCAGAGGATTCCAATGTTCTATGACTTCTGAGCTGGGGGTTCGAGGACGCTTGTCATTAGGGCTGCCCCGTGTATGCTACGTCAATGCAAAGGGGTTGTTGGACCCTGTGAGTGGCGTTTTTCTAAGGAAAGCGCAATTTGAGTGGTACCGCGGAAGTTTTACGACTTTCGTCTCAAAGATACTATCTTTGGGACGAAAGTCTTTTTTTGTCCCTAAATCGAAAGGAAATGAGAACAATGTCTAAGTATCGTTGCGAAACTGTCTGTGTCCAGGGAGGCTACACACCCGGCAATGGAGAACCCCGGCAGATTCCCATCATCCAGTCCACCACCTTCAAATACGCCACCAGTGAAGACATGGGCAAGCTCTTCGATCTGGAGACCAATGGCTATTTTTATTCTCGCCTGCAAAATCCCACCTGTGATGCCGTAGCCGCCAAAATCTGCGCTCTGGAGGGTGGTACCGCTGCCATGCTGACATCCTCCGGTCAGGCAGCCAACTTCTTTGCCCTCTTTAATATCTGCACCAATGGCTGCCACATCGTTGCCTCCTCCGGAATTTACGGCGGCACCTTCAACCTGATTTCTGTGACCATGGCGAAGATGGGTGTGGAAGTTACATTCGTTTCTCCGGATGCGGATGACGAGGAACTGGACGCCGCCTTCCAGCCCAATACCCGGGCTGTGTTCGGTGAAACCATTGCAAATCCGGCGCTCACCGTGCTGGATATCGAGCGATTCGCAAAGGCCGCCCACCGCCATGGGGTCCCGCTGATTGTGGACAACACCTTCGCAACCCCCATCAACTGCCGTCCCTTTGAGTGGGGTGCCGACATTGTGACCCACTCCACTACCAAATACATTGATGGTCACGGCTCCACCGTTGGCGGCGTCATTGTAGATGGCGGCAAGTTTGATTGGATGGCACACGCTGAAAAGTTCCCCGGCCTCTGCACCCCGGACGAGAGCTATCACGGCATTACCTACGCCCAACGCTTTGGAAAAGAGGGTGCCTTTATTACCAAATGCACCGCTCAGTTGATGCGGGATTTCGGCTCCTCTCAGTCTCCCCAGAACGCCTTTTACCTGAATCTGGGTCTGGAAAGCCTTCATGTTCGAATTCCCCGGCACTGCGAAAACGCACAAGCCGTGGCAGAATTCCTGGAAGCCCATCCCAAGGTGACCCAGGTAAATTACTGCGGCCTGCCCGGGGACAAGTACCACGCCCTGGCAGAGAAGTACCTGCCCCACGGCTCCTGCGGTGTTGTCTCCTTCGAGCTGAATGGCGGGCGGGATGCCGCACAGATCTTTATGAAGCATCTGAAGCTGGCATCCATTGAAACCCATGTGGCAGATGCGCATACCTGCTGCCTGAATCCAGCTACCTCCACCCATCGTCAGATGACGGATGCACAGCTGGCTGCTGCCGGAATTCCCGCAGGTCTGGTGCGTTTGAGCTGTGGTCTGGAAAGCAAAGAAGATCTGATTGCAGACCTGACTCAGGCTCTGGAGGCTATTGACTGATGCCCATTAAAATTCCAAATCATCTGCCAGCTACCAGCACGCTGACCAATGAAAATATCTTTGTGATGACGGAAACCAGAGCAATCACCCAGGATATTCGCCCCCTCCAGATTCTGCTTTTGAATTTGATGCCCACCAAAATTGATACGGAGACCCAGTTGGCAAGGGTGCTTGGAAACTCCCCTCTCCAGATCGAGCTGAACCTGATCGCGCCCCGCAGCCACGTCTCCAAAAACACTCCTCAAAAGCATATGCTCGCCTTTTATCAATCCTTTGATGATGTGAGAAACCGAACATTTGACGGCATGATTATCACAGGTGCGCCTGTGGAGCGGCTGCCATTTGAAGCAGTGGATTATTGGCCGGAGCTGTGCGAGATCATGGAGTGGTCCAAGCAGCATGTTCACTCCACCCTGCATATCTGCTGGGGTGCCCAGGCTGGACTCTACTATCACTACGGGATTCCCAAGCGGGATCTCCCAGAAAAGCTGTTCGGTGTTTTTCAGCACACGGTAGAAGATCCCAACTTTATTCTCTTTCGGGGATTTGATGATCAGTTTTGGGTTCCCCATTCCCGCAACACCACGGTGAACAGGGAGGACATTGAGTCGGTCCCCGGACTTAAGGTTCTGGCCGCTTCTCCGGATGCCGGTGTGTATGCGGTCAAAACAGATCAATGCCGTCAGGTGTTCCTGATGGGCCATGCAGAATATGACCGGGACACGCTCAAGCGGGAATACCTCCGGGACGCAAACGCCGGTATTCCAATTCATCTTCCTGAGAATTACTTTCCCGACAATGATCCCTCCCGGGAGCCAGTGGTCACCTGGCGCTCATGCGCACACCTGCTCTACAGCAACTGGCTGAACTACTGTGTCTACCAGACAGTCCCCTACAATATCCATGAAATTCGCAAGGGCATCCGAATGTGACCCCGAAGCCTCACCCCACAACGGAACTTAAAAATTTTAAAAACGTCGGGCTGACAGCTGTAGCATTCTGTCCGCCCAAATACAGGAGGTTTATATGGAAGCTTTCGGAACAATGATCACGGCCATCAATGCGATTGTTTGGCACCCGGTGATGCTGTTATTTTTAGGAGGTGCCGCTGTCTGGTTCACCCTCCGATTGAAAGGGATGCAGTTCATCCGTATTCGAGATATGTTTGTCTGCATCGGGGAGAAAGGGGAAAACAATAGAGATTCCGGTCTCTCCGCCTTTCAGGCATTTGCCACTACCGTTGGCGGACGTGTTGGTACCGGCAACATCGCCGGTACTGCCACCGCCATTTTCATGGGCGGCCCTGGCGCCCTCTTCTGGATGTGGGTCACGGCTCTGATGGGAGCTTCCACCGGCATGGTGGAGTGCATACTGGGCCAGGCATATAAAACCAGAAATTTGGGGGAGCTGACCGGCGGCCCCGCTTACTACTTGTCCCGTGGCATCAGGCATCAGTGGCTGGGGAAACTGCTTGCTTTTCTATTCTGCATCGCCGTCTTTATCGGGCCTGGATTTCTTCTGCCCGCCATGCAGACCCAGACGGCTGCCACAGCCATTCAGGGGGCCTTCGGCATCTCCTACTTCACGGTAGGCCTCTTCATGGTTTGCATTGTAGGTGCTGTCGTCATGGGCGGCATCAAGAGAATCGGGCAGGTTGCGGAGCGTCTTGCCCCCATCATGTGCGGTGTTTTCTTCCTCATCACCATTGTGATCACTGCCTGCAACATCACCAAAGTTCCCGCCGTGTTCCATACCATTTTTGCCAGTGCATTTGGCAAAGATGCCATCTTTGGAGGTATTGTTGGTTCCAGTATCTCCTGGGGTATGAAGAGAGGTTTCTTCTCCAACGATGCAGGCAATGGCATGAGTCCTTTGATTTCCGCAACAACAGACACCTCCCACCCTGTCAAGCAAGGGCTGGTGCAGGGGTTGTCCGTGTATATTGATACTCTGCTGATCTGCACCTGCAGCGGCTTGTCCATCCTGCTGGCTGGCACCTACAACGTTGCCGCCGATGGCGCAGGCCGTACGCTGCTGGTTGAAAACGCACCCGGCATTCTCTATGGCGTACCCTTTATGCAGGAAGCTCTGACATCTGCTCTGGGCCATTTGGGTTCCATTTTGCTGGCAGTCATGCTGTTTATCTTTATCTATACCACCCTGCTCTCCTATTCCTATCAGCTGGAATCCACCTGCCGCTTCCTCTTTGGAGAGAAAAAAATCTGCGTGACCCTTGTCAGAATCGTCTTTCTCTGCTTCTGCATGTTTGGCATCCTGGTTGACGGCGAAGTGATCTGGCCCATGGGTGACATCGGCGTGGGCTGCATGCTCTGGGTGAACACCTTCGGCTGTTTGCTGCTGACTCCTGTGGTTGTGAAGCTGGTCAAGGACTACGAGAAGCAGCGCAAGCTGGGATTGGACCCTCTCTTTGACCCTGCAACTGTTGGAATTGATGATGAAGAAGGCATTTGGGACGTCTACGTCGCAAAGAAAGAAGCGCGTGGAGACTATGACAACGAAAAGCTCAATTACCAGAAGACAGAATGTACTCCGGCGTAAATGATTCCCCCCTGGGCGCATAAGCCCGGAAAGGCTGCTATGTGGCTTATTTTGTGGCCGCTCCCAGGCGCAAT
>JAHHSA010000055.1 GCA_020025475.1 Oscillibacter sp. | reverse complement strand
GAAGCTGTTCCAAAATGGCAAGCCGCTTCGGGTCACACAGGGCTTTGAATACTTTTGCGTTCTCTTGATGGCTTCCCATAAATTGACCTCACATCAAACTATTTTAATATAAGCATATGCGCAAAGAGGATACTTGTCAATTGTCTTTCTTCCAGCAAACGGTGGGGTTCTTGTATCTAAAGATTCTTTCCCAGTAAAACCGGTGTTGTCTGAAAAGCAAAGCAAGGCGCGTATCGAATTGCGATACGCGCCTTGCCTTTTTTCAGCTTCTCTTTTGCAAAATCGAGCAACCATGCGCCGTTCACTGCTGGTTTACGGCGCGACCCTTCCGGATGCAGACCACAATGAGCCAGCCGATACCGCAGGCCGCATTGGGCAAAACGGAGAACCAGGCAATCATCCAGCAGCAGACGCCCGTCCAGCCATCGCTGGCTCCCGATGGCTGCTGCGTTGCTTCGCTATGGCCCGCGGAAATCCGGCTGTGACTGCTGCGCCAGGCTTTACTGACCGCCTTGCATCTGTTTCTTGATGCTCTGACCGAAGGGCGTTGCGGCCAGACCGCCCAGGGCAGTCTCCCGGAACTCAACAGGCATCCGGCGGCCCACGTCACCCATGCAGTCGATCACCTCATCCACGGGGACACGGCTGGTAATGCCCGCCATTGCCATGTCGGCACTGGCTACGGCGTTGACGGCGCCCACCACATTCCGCTTCACGCAGGGAACCTCCACCAGACCTGCGATGGGGTCGCAAACCAAGCCCATCAGGTTTTTGAGGGCCATAGCTGCGGCGTTGCCAATCTGGACAGCGTCGCCACCCTGCAGGGCCACCAACGCACCGGCAGCCATGGCGGAGGCCGAGCCAATCTCGGCCTGGCAGCCGCCGGCGGCACCGGCGATGCAGGCGCGGCTGGCGATGACGGCACCGATACCGGAGGCCACATACAGAGCCTTCAAAATCTCCTCTTCGCTGGCCTTTGCGCTCTTGTAGAGTGGAACCAGCACAGCAGGCAGCACACCGCAGGCACCAGCGGTGGGCGCTGCCACAATCTTACACATACAAGCGTTGGACTCGCCCACCTTCAGCGCGGTGGCAATGACCTCCTGCAAATAGTCGCCGCTGAGAGCCTTGCCGCTCTTACTGAATTCACGCATCCGCTGACCATCTCCGCCCACCAGGCCGCTGACGGACCGGCGCTCACTCTGGTAGGAATCCACAGAGTCCAGCATGGCCTGCCAGGTATAGCGCATCCGCTCCAGAGATTGCTCCTCACTGACCTGACGCTCGTCCTCGTCAACGTTCAGAACCACCTGCCAAATTTCCCTGTGAGAGGCCATGGCCTCGTCAATGATCTCCTGCATGGAATCCAAAGCCATGGGATCAGTCCTCCTTCTCGTAATAGGTCACGTCCTGGACGGCATATAGACTGCCGATCCGGTCCAGCACATCGGGTTTGAGCTTCTCGTCCATCTCAATGACGGTCAGCACCTCGCCACCCCGGCGGTTGCGGAACAGGCTCATATTGGCAATGTTCACCTGGCCCACCAGTTCGCCGGTAATTCGATTCAGCTCCCCTGGCACGTCCTGATGACGAACCACCAGGGTGTTGAATGCACCCGTAAAGTTCACGTCCACGCCATTGATCTTATCCACACGAATGCGTCCGCCACCGGTGGAAACCGCCTGCACCGTCAATTTCTTGCCGCTGGCATCCTCCACCTTCAAAACGGCCGTGTTGGGATGGGCATCCCGCAGCTGCAGCACCTTGAACGTAAAGTCCAGCCCCTGCTCCCTGGCAATCTCAAAACTCCGGGGAATGTCCAGGTCGTCCGGACGCATTCCCAGAAGGCCGGCCACCAGCGCACGGTCCGTTCCATGGCCCTGACCGGTCTCTGCAAAGGAACCATGCAGCCCGATCTCCGCCTTGACGGGCTGCGCGCCCAGCAGCGTCCGTGCCATCTTGCCGATCCGCACAGCACCGGCTGTGTGAGAGCTGGAAGGACCAACCATGACGGGTCCAAGAATATCAAAAATATCCAGCATATTTCTACCTCTTTCTGTCCGCAATCCAAGGACAAGCTTAGTGTTCCTTCTAAACGTATCATATCCAAAGCGGCTTGACAAGTAGTTTTCACTTCATTCCTTTTCCCGCAACTTATTTTTGCTGTAATGCATAATTTATAGTATTTTTTTGTGAATTTTGATACTTGTAATCTGGATCAGTGTTGCTCTCCGCATGTTCATGAATTCATAAAATTTTTATAGAAACCTCTCCTGATTTTATGGTAGAATACTGCTACTACCCAGAAAGGAAACAACTGACCATGAAATTTTTCAACAAACCCTTGACTGCCCTTCTGATCGGTGTCCTGAGTTTGCTGGTTTTGTCAGCCTGCAGCACAGAGGAAAAGACGCCTGAAAGCGGTGTGCAGTCCCAGTCCATTCAGGAAAACGGCAATCCCTCCGAATTTGTGCCAGCTGACAGCGGCGTGCTGCCCCGGGACGGCTACAACCTGCCCTACCTGGGTCTGAACGTGACCCTGTCCAAGGAAATTCAGTCCGCCATGCTGGATAAGACGCTATATATGGGTGCGGAAGAGTCTCTCTCCGCGGACGGTGCAGCCGTGGAGTATGCCCTCCTGACCTGGAGCGCCCTCACGGAGGAGCAGAAGACCGAGACCATAGCCTATGACGAGGAACTTTTCTCTGCCTGGCGGCAGGGCCTTTCCCGTGTGGCCGTGCTGGGCGTTTACGACGAGGCTCACGTTCAGGAGCTGGACACCCTCACCGGTCTCACCACACATCAGCTTCTGGGCCAGGCCGGTTCCCTCAGCTGCTATCTCAGCACCGACCCTGCCGTGGAGACGGCCCCCCTCTTTGCGTCTCTGGGTGTGAAAATCTATAAGCCCTCTCCCCTGATGCCCGGTGATTCCGCCTTTGCCATCCGCAAGGAGGCGATTACGAACCTGGGCAGCTTCACCATAACCGACATCGAAGGCAGCACCTTCACCGAGTCCCTGTTTGCTGAAAACGAGCTGACCATGGTGAATCTGTTCGCCACCTGGTGCAGTCCCTGTGTCCGGGAGATCCCGGAGCTGGAAGCACTGCGCCACAACCTTGCTGATAGGGGCTTTGGCATCGTGGGCGTGGTGCTGGACGGCGTGGATGAGCTGGGCAATCCCGATCCCAAGGCCGTTGATAAAGCCAAGGAGCTGGCCCAAAAGACCGGGGCCACCTACCCCTTCCTGGTGCCGGACTCCACCATGATGAATGGTCGTCTGATGGGCATCACCGCCGTGCCTGAAACCTTCTTCGTGGACCGGGAAGGCAACATTGTGGGTGATGTCTACCCCGGTGCCCATTCCCTGGCTGACTGGACCTCCATCGTGGAGAGGGAGTTCTCCAACCTGAAGGGGGAAAAGTGATGCGTTCCATTTCCCGTTGGGCGGGTCTCTCCGCCGCTGTTGTGGGCATTTGCTTCATGGCCTTAGGGATCTACCGGGGTGAAATGACCGTCGTCTTTGAAAAAGCAAGCAGAATTTGTTTGGAGTGTATCGGAATTGGCTGAAAACAAGAAAAAATCCTCCAGTGAGTGGCCCCGCCACCGCTTCCAGATTCTCTGGGCCATGCTGACCAACAGCTACCTGGCAGGCTTTTCCAAGGGCCAGATTTACCAGGGACAGCTGAAAAAGCTGTGTGTGCCCGGCCTGAACTGCTACTCCTGCCCGGGTGCCCTGGGCTCCTGTCCCATTGGCGCGCTGCAGGCCACCCTGGGCAGCTGGGACTTTAAACTGGCCTTTTATGTGGGCGGCTTTTTGATGTTTGTTGGCGGTCTGATTGGCCGCTTTGTGTGCGGCTGGCTCTGTCCCTTCGGACTGATTCAGGACCTGCTGCACAAAATTCCATTTCCCAAGAAGCTCAGGACCTTTCGGGGCGACAAGCTGCTGCGGAAGCTGAAATATGTCATTTTACTGGTCTTTGTGATCCTGCTGCCCCTGTTCCTGGTGGACATTCTAGGCCAGGGTGCCCCCTGGTTCTGCAAGCTGATCTGCCCCGCCGGAACGCTGGAGGGCGGTGTCCCGCTGGTGCTGCTCAACAACACTTTCCACAGCGCCATCGGCTGGCTGTATGCCTGGAAAAATGTGATTCTGGTGGCCACCATCCTCCTCTCGATCCTCATTTACCGGCCGTTTTGCAAGTATGTCTGCCCCCTGGGCGCCGTGTACGCTCTCTTCAACCCCATCTCCATGTTCCGGTATCGGGTGGACGAGGACAAGTGCATCCACTGCGGCAAGTGCGCCCACGTCTGCAAGATGAACGTGGACCCCGTCAAAAACGCCAACAGCACCGAGTGCATCCGGTGCGGCCTGTGCAAGAAGGCCTGCCCCACCGACGCTATCTCCTCCGGCTTTGGCATCAAGACCGGACGGAAGGCGGAGGACGAGGTGTTGCGGCAGAAAAGCTGAGTGTTATAACTGCAATATATGGAGAGAGACAAGCAGAGTTGTATGTGATATACTTCTCTTAGCTAGATCAAAATGAGTCTAACAGTTAGGCTCGTTAGAGTATTTGCAGATACATATTGTAAGGGAGCGTGATGATTGAAATGAAGGCAAAACGAATGATATATTGGATTGGGTATTCCGTCATTCTACTCTCAGGTATGTACTTGTCTGTGAATAAGATTGTTCCTGTACAGAATCCCTCTATTTTTCTGTTTGGACTTATGTGGATATGGATGGGATGTACTGTAATTTTTAAAACGAACCCATATTACGCCCAGAAATATGTTTGGAAACATCAATGTATTATGGCATTTAGCAGTCTTGGTTTGGGTGTATCCTGGGTAATCATTTCTCTGACACCGATATCGAAACAAGGAATACCAATGATGCTTGTTAGTGCTCCGTTCATTTTGATTGATTTGTGGATATATCTACATAAAAGTGGTTTATCCAAATAAAACGAATCAGTTTGCCTGATTCCTATTTATCTATCTAACAGAGAGATCTCCCAGCTTGTGGGAGGCCTCTCTGTTTTTTGCAGCATCACCCGCAGATGAGATTTTCAAGCTACACAAAAACAAAGCCTCAAATCACCTTTATTTTTTGAATCTCCCGCGTCAGGCCGCTCTTTTCTTTTTTACCGGGCTATGATAAGATGAATTGTTACTACAAAAGCCAGGCAAGGAGCTGATCAACATGGAACAGGAGCACAAGCGGCGTGTCCGCTACAAGGGCACCCATCCCCGGACATTTGAGGAGAAATATAAGGAGCTGAACCCCGAAAAGTACAGCTCTGATGTGGATAAGATCATCAAGAGCGGCAAGACCCCCGCAGGTATGCACCGGTCCATCATGGTCCGTGAAATTCTGGATTTTCTGAACATTCAGCCTGGACAGATCGGCCTGGACGCCACGCTGGGTTATGGCGGTCACACCGCCAAAATGCTGGAAAAATTACAGGGCCAGGGCCATTTGTATGCTACGGACGTGGACCCCATTGAGTCTGAAAAAACGAAAAAACGGCTGGCAGACGCAGGGTATGGGCCAGAGATTCTTACCATCCGCCGCATGAACTTCGCAAACCTGGACCAAGTTGCACCGGATACGAAATTTGACTTCGTGCTGGCAGACCTGGGTGTCTCCTCCATGCAGATCGATAATCCGGAGAGGGGGTTCACCTTTAAATTCGACGGCCCCCTGGACCTGCGTCTGGACCCTACCGCCGGTGTCTCCGCCGCAGAGCGGCTGCGGGAGCTGGACGAAGAGGAGCTGATCGCCATGCTGGTGGAGAACTCGGACGAACCCTACGCCGACCGCATTGCCCGTGCCATCATCCGTACCCAGGAGAAGGGCATCTCCATCGACACCACCAAGCAGCTGGCTGCCATTGTGGAGGATGCCCTGGGCTTCCTGCCCCAGAAGGAGCGGAAAGAGGCCGTGAAGAAGTCCTGTCAGCGGACCTTCCAGGCACTGCGCATCGATGTGAACAGCGAGTTTGAGGTGCTCTACAGTTTTCTGGAGAAACTGCCCACCGTGCTGAACTCCGGCGGCAGAGCTGCTATTCTAACCTTCCATTCCGGCGAGGACCGGCTGGTGAAGAAAGCTTTCAAACAGTATTACAAGGAGGGGGTCTACAGCGAGATCAACGACGAGGTCATCCGCCCCTCCGCTCAGGAGTGCTTTGAAAATCCCCGGGCCAAGTCCACAAAGCTGCGCTGGGCCATCAAGGCGTGACAGGAGGGCATCATGATTTCTGACAAGACCATTGAGCGGGTCATTCGCTTTCGGGACGAGCGGAACTGGCGGCAGTTCCACAATCCCAAGGACCTGGCTGTCTCTCTGAATCTGGAGGCTGCGGAGCTGTTGGAGCTGTACCAGTGGAGCGGCACGGATCTGGAATGCCGGGACAAACTGCCCCAGGTCCGGGAGGAGCTGGCGGATGTGCTGAGCTACTGTATCTCTCTGGCAGACGTCTACGGGCTGGACCTGGACCAGATTCTCAACGAAAAGATTACAAAAAACGAGCTGAAATACCCAGTGGAGCTTGCCTACGGCAGCTCTGCCAAATATACGAAGCTGAAAGACGCCGCCCGCAGCGCCAAAGACACCTGAAAGCATCACGAAACAGGCCTAACCGATTGGTTCTGGCCTGTTTTTGTTTTCCTTCTTCTCTGCCTCCACCCGGTACAGTCCATCCGGCTCTCATGGGACAGGACGTCAACGTTCGTGGCTGTGGTGCGTCTCCCCGTCGGAGACTGCACGCATAGCGTTGATGCCGTCCCCAGCTGCTGTACGCCGCTGTCAGCATTTCCTCCGCCCTCTGCTGGCGGTAGGGAAATTCGTGCTTTCCCACCGTAGTCACAGGATAGCCCTGGGTGCCCGGCTCTCCCAGGTGTATAGCCACATTTCGTTTCTGCTCCGCTTTTTATTGACAAGTCAACAATTTAGTGATA
The DNA here is from genome assembly GCA_020025475.1 of Oscillibacter sp. Classification (GTDB taxonomy): domain Bacteria; phylum Bacillota; class Clostridia; order Oscillospirales; family Oscillospiraceae; genus Oscillibacter. The sequence continues at coordinate 4,189 of JAHHSA010000055.1, read as the reverse complement.
TATTGAGCCAAGATTTCCAGAGCAGGAGGTTCCGATACCATGAACGAACGCTTTCCCATCTTCACCATGCGGATTTCCAGACTGTATCGCCTGATTCAAAAACTGAAAACCGACGGCATGGGCCGCTTTGGTCTGAAGGCGGTGGATACCCTGTGCCTCTACCAGCTCTCCACCCAGGACACCCTCACCTTTTCCCAGGTGGCGGAACACTGCGATCTGGACCCCGCCCTGGTGTCCCGGACCCTCAGGAGCCTGGTAAAAGAGGGGATGGTGCAAAAGGAGGGCGATCCCGGCAAGTACCACGCCCGCTACTCCCTGACGGAGGAAGGCCGGGTTCGGACTGCCCAGATTACCGCCATCATCCGTTCCATCCAGAGCCAGGCAGACGAGGGCATCGACCCCCAGGAACTGAACACATTTTACCGGGTGCTGGGCCAGCTCACCGCCAATTTTGAGGCCATGGCCAACGGCCCCTCCCAGATATTTTCCGACGAACCCACACCATAATCAGGAGGTATTCACTGAATGAGTATTCGCATCATCACAGACTCCGCATCCGAAAAAATTTACGGAACCCGCCCTGACGTCACGTTCCTGCCCCTGGGAGTCCTCTTCGGGGATACCGAGTATCTGGACGGCGTCACCCTCTCCCACCGGGAGTTTTACGAAAAGCTTGTCGAGGCCGACCAGCTGCCCACCACCAGCCAGATCTCACCCGCCAAGTTCCAGGAGGCTTACGAGGCCGTCCGGTCCGCCGGCGATCAGGCTATCGTCATCACCATGTCTTCCAAGCTCTCCGGCACCTATCAGAGTGCCTGCATCGCTGCTGACGGCTACGAGGACACCATCTTTGTAGTGGACAGCCTGAACGTCACCATCGGTGAGGAAACTTTGGTGGACTACGCGCTCTCCCTCCTGGACGCGGGCATGGATTGCCCCACCATTGTAGAAAAGCTGAATGAGGAAAAACGCCACATTCACCTGGTGGCCCTGCTGGATACCCTGGAGTATCTGAAAAAAGGCGGACGCATCTCCAAAGCCACTGCCTTTTCCGGCACTCTGCTGTCCATGAAGCCGGTGGTAGCTATCCGGGGCGGCGAGGTCCAGGTGATTGGCAAGGCCCGGGGCTCTAAAATGGGCAACAATCTGCTGATGCAGGAGATCAGCAAATGCGGTGGTGTGGATTTTGACCGCCCCTTCCACCTGGGCTACACCGGTCTGAGCGACCAACTCCTGCAAAAGTACATTCAGGACAGCGCAGTCCTCTGGGAGGGTCATACCAAGTCTCTTCCTATCACCAGCGTGGGCAGTGCCATCGGTACCCACGCCGGTCCCGGCGCTGTAGTTGTAGCCTTTTTTGGTAAAAAAGGCTAATATAGTGTGCAAGCAATATCCCCGGAAGGCATCGCCTTCCGGGGATACTGTGATTCTTTGCAGTTACCCGCAGAGGTTGCGGGCAATGTGAACAATAAAGTCCTGGACGTTGGTGACCATGGTTTTCACCGAGAGGCTGCCCCGGTCCCGGAGTTTGTTGACGGCAAATTCTGAGACGTCCACCGAGTAAAAATACAGCGGCCGCACCACACCGTCCACCACCCGGTAGCACGGGGTCATGTTGCCTGTGGCAATGGTATGCAGGGTAGTGGCCATGCAGACCACGGTGGTGGCCTCACGAATCAGGTTTCGCATGGCGTCCTGGCCCTCGTAGACACTGGCGTAGACCTCCGGCAGTGGGCCGTCGTCCCGAACGGAGCCAACCAGCACATAGGGAACCTTCTTTTTCACGCACTCCAGCATGATGCCGTCCTTCACCTTGCCGGTGGACACAAACTTCTCAATGGAGCCGCAGCGGCGGACTGCGTTGATGGTGTCGATGTGGTGGTAGTGCCCATTGGGCACAGAGCGCTGTGTGTAGACATCCTGGCCCAGGGCGGTGCCCAGATAGCCGGCCTCCAGGTCATGTGTGGCCAGGGCGTTACCCGCCATAACACCATCCACGAAGCCCGCCCTCACCAGGGCGGCAAAGGCGTTCCGGGCGTCGGCGTCAAAGGCACAGGCGGGGCCCATCACCCACAGGATTTTGCCGTGATCCCGCTCGTAGCGCAGCAGCTCATAGATATCATCGTAGTCGATGGAGTACGCCGTCTCCCGACTGCGCCCCTGACGGAAGGAAAAGGATTCCTGGCCGCTCTCACCGCCGCCGAAGCCAGTGGTATGGACGTAGATGCCGTCGGAGCCGTCCTCCGTGCGGCCCAGGGCCACCATCTCTCCGGCCTTCACGTTGCGAAACTCCACCACAGCAATTCTCCCGTCCCGCAGAACGGCCACACAGTCCATGCGGCTCTCCTCCGCCAGCAGCCAAGTGCCGTTGACGCGGAAATACTCCGGAAACATGGTGGTAGCGTGATAGCCCTCCGGCATGACGCCGTCCTGCTCGGCAGGGCAAAATACCACATCGGGTGCCTCGTTGAGATGCAGGGCTGCAAAATCCGGGGCCTTATAAACAGGCAGATGAAATGCCATGATGATTCCTCCGTTCAGTTTGTATTCTGTCTGTTATGATATCGAAAATTTCTCATAATGTAAAGATTGCGCTGTCTCTGAGTGGGGCAAATAAGGTGGACCCTCCGCGCCTAACAGGTGCGGAAGCTCCGTCATGTTGTTGATTACTCGGCCCCTACGGAGTACAAGCTCCCGTCGGGAGCCCGCAGCCAGTTGCCGCGCTTGTAGTAGATGGTCAAGGCCGCAGCCGTGAGAATCCAGGACACAGGGTAGCAGGAGGTGATGCCCGCAATAGAGGGAAACCACCGGAACACCGTAGCGCACCACGCCAGACGCAGTCCACAGATGCAGATGCCGGTGATGACTACCGGCACCACCGCGTCTCCGATGCCGCGCAGCAGACCGGAAATCACTTCAATAAAGGTCCATACCACGTAGAAAGGCACAAAGTAGAGCAGAATCTCCCAGGTGTAGGCAATGACGTCCGGGTCGTCGATGAAATAGTGGACGCAGTAGCGGCCCACATAGAGGACGCAAATCTCCATCACCATAGTGACACAGAGGAAAATAGCCATGCTGACCTTGAAGGTCTTGCGGATGCGCTCAGTCTTACCGGCACCGTAGTTCTGCCCCACAAAGCCCATCACCGCCATTCCCAGGGCCGTGCCCAGGGCGGAGTAGATGCCGTCGATCTTGCTGGCCATGGTCCAGCCTGCCACTACGGACGTACTGAGGGTATTGACCGCCACCTGAATAATCAGGTTTGAAATGTTGTACATACTGGCCTGCAAACCGGCAGGGATGCCCACTTTCAGCATTTTCCGGGTCACCATACCGTAAATTCTGATTTTGGAGATGGTTACCTTGTAGATCTCGTCAGTCCGGCACAGCCGTAAGAGCACCAGCACTGTACTCAGTGCCTGCGAGAGTACCGTGGCCCAGGCCACACCGGCAATCCCCATGTCCAATCCAATGACAAAGAGCAAATCCAGGGCGATGTTGCAGAAGCAGCATATCATTAAATAATACAAAGGCCGCTTGGAATCTCCCACGGCCCGGAGAATGCTGGAGCCCATGTTGAACAGCAGCACAAAGAAGGTGCCGCCAAAGTAGATCCGCAGATACAGAACAGACTGGTCCAGAGTATCTGCCGGTGTTTGCATCCAACGGAGAATCTGCGGCGTTAGAGTAAGCCCCAACACCGTCATGACAATGGCCGCCAGCACCGAAAATCCCAGCGAAGCGTGGATGGACTGCGAGGTCTCTTTTTCCCGCCTGGCTCCCACAAACTGTGCGATCACAGCACTGGCACCACCTGTAAGCGCCACAAAAAAGCCCACTGTCAGGGCAATAATCTGGGCCGAGCTGCCTCCCACCGCAGCCAGAGCCTCCTTGCCCACATATTTGCTGACCACCATGGCATCCACGGTGTTATACAGCTGTTGAAACAGTGTCCCCACTGCAATTGGCACAAAAAACATCAGCAGTTTTTTCCAAATGGCACCTGTTGTCAGGTCATACCGATTCTCTCTCTGCTCCATGAGTCCCCTCCGTTCCACACATGTCGTTTTCTTCAAAAATCCGTTTCCTCAGAATAACGCAAAAAAGCACAAAAAGCAATTGATATTTTCATGATTTTCACGAAATGTTCTTTGGGGTTCTCTGACAAAAAAGAGGCTTCGAAGAA
>JAHHSA010000054.1 GCA_020025475.1 Oscillibacter sp. | reverse complement strand
CCACCTTACCGGAGGTATCGGGGACCTGCTTAATGCAAACAATGATCTTCATAACTCGTTTCTTCCTCCTATTACAGTCCCATGTTGGCGGAAATGACGATGCGCTGGACCTCGGAAGTACCCTCGTAGATCTCGGTGATCTTTGCGTCACGCATCATGCGCTCCATGGGATAGTCCTTGGTGTAGCCGTAGCCGCCGAACATCTGCAGGGCCTTGGTGGTGGTCTTCATAGCATGCTCAGAGGTAAACAGCTTGGCCATAGCGGCTTCCTTGGTGTAACGCTTGCCCTCGCCCTTCATGACAGCAGCCTGATAGGTCAGCAGACGGCCAGCCTCGCAGCCCAGCTCCATGTCGGCAAAGGTGAACTGAGTGTTCTGGAACTTGCTGATGGGCTTACCGAACTGGACACGGCCCTTGGTGTACTCCTTGGCTTCAGCCAGAGCACCCTCGGCAATACCCAGAGACTGTGCAGCGATGCCGATACGGCCGCCGTCCAGAGTCTGCATGGCGATAGAGAAGCCCTTGCCCTCGCGGCCCAGCATGTTCTCCTTGGGAACAATCATGTCGGTGAAGACGATCTCAGCGGTGGGAGAACCGTGCAGGCCCATCTTCTCCTCGTGCTTGCCCACGGAGAAGCCGGGGAAAGAGGACTCCACGATGAAGGCGGAGATGCCCTTGGTACCCTTGGACTTGTCGGTCATAGCGAACACGACAAACACGTCAGCAACGTAACCATTGGTGATGAAGATCTTGGAACCGTTCATCACGTAGTGGTCACCCTCGAGGCGTGCCTCGGTCTGGCCCTTGGAGGCGTCAGAACCGGCGTTGGGCTCGGTCAGAGCGAATGCGCCGACCTTGTGGCCGGTGGTGAGCATGGGCAGGTACTTTGCCTTCTGCTCAGGAGTGCCGTGGGTCAGGATGGGGTCGCAGCACAGGCCGTTGTGGGTAGCAACAATATCGCCGGTGGATGCGCAGACCTTGCTCAGCTCCTCAATAGCGATGGCAGAGGCCAGAGGATCGGCGCCAGTGCCGCCGTACTCCTTGGGGATGCACATACCCATGACACCCAGGTCGAACAGCTTCTCGATGTTCTCCCGGGGATACTGGCAGGTCAGATCAGTTTCGGCAGCGATGGGCTTCACTTCGTTCTCGGTGAACTCAGCCATCATCTTCCGAACCAGCAGATGCTCGCGGCTCAGATTAAAATCCATGATGTCTTCTCCTTATGACAAAATTTAAATCGCAAATTTTATGTTCATACAGAGCGGTGTGCTCTCATATGGCAGTTGGAAGGGAGAGGCCGCAGTCGGCGGCCTCTCCGCCGTTATGGAAATGGAGGAATTAGTCCTCGATGCCGGCAATATCCTTGGCAAACTGCTTCTTGCCCTGAATGTTGCCCTGGCGGGCGATCATGATGCGCTGGGCCTGGGGAGAACCTGCGCCGTGCATGGACTCCGTGCGGTAGCCCACAGCAGCTGCGCCCAGGCACATATTCTCCAGGAAACGCATGATGCGCTGGCGGTTCTCGGTGGAAACGCCCTCGCGGCCTGCAAAGAACTTGTTGCAGATATCGCCGATGGTCTCGCCGTTGCGGCCGACCACAGTGTCAGAGTTGAAGTCCTTCTGAGAGGGCATGGTGACCATCAGGCCGCCTGCAACGTCCTCTGCCAGACGAACGATCTCATAGGGGAAACGGGTGACGTTCTGCTTGCAGACGTTGGCCAGCAGCAGATCGATCATATAGTTGCCTGCCTTGGTCTTGTGGCCCTGGCTGGAGCAGGCAATGCCGCAGCAGTACAGGGTCTCATTCAGGTGGGTCATCTCGATCAGCTTGTCCTTCACAGCGGAAGCCTTCTCCACGCCGTTGTACTCAGCAGCCAGAGCGGTGGCACCGATCACAACGTCGCCCACGCCGACCTTGCAGCCGCCGTAGCTCTGACGATGATAGCCGGCAAAACGCTCGACAATCATGCCAGCGAACTCATACTCGCCGTTCAGGAAGATGTACTCGTTGGGGATGAACACGTGATCCAGAACCACCAGAGCCTCCTGGCCGCCGAACTTGGCGTTGCCCACATCGATGGAAGCATCCTCCTCCATCTTGCGGGTGTCGCAGGACTGGCGGCCGTAGATCATGTACATACCCTCGGCGTCAGTGGGGCAGGCAAAGGAAATGGCCCAGTCCTTATCAGCCTCACCCATGGAGATGGTGGGCATGAAGATGTGCCAGTGAGAGTTGATGGAGCCGGTCTGGTGGCACTTTGCACCGCAGACCACAATACCGTCGGGACGGCGCTCCACAACATGCAGGAACATGTCAGGGTCAGCCTGGTCATGAGGAGCCTTGGAACGATCGCCCTTGGGGTCGGTCATGGCACCATCAACGGTCAGGTCGTTGTCCTGAACCATGGTCAGGAACTTCTTGAAGTTCTCGTGGTAGTGGGTGCCGTACTTCTCATCCACTTCGAAAGTGGTGGAGAACACAGCATTGAAGCTGTCCATACCCACGCAGCGCTGGAAGCAGGATGCGGTCTTCTGGCCCAGCAGACGCTGCATCTTCACCTTATTGATCAGGTCATCGGTGGACTGATGCAGGTGGGTGAAGCGGTTGATGGTGTGGCCGGTCAGGCTGGAAGTTGTGGTCATCAGGTCCTTGTACTGGGGATCCTGAGCCAGGGCATAGGTCATGGCGACGCAGTTGATAGAGGGACGGATCATGGGGTGATCCACCCAGTTCTCGATCTTCTCGCCGAACATGTACACGCGGGTGTTGAGCTTACGCAGGCTGTCGATATACTCTTGAGCAGTCATTAAAGCCATTTTGGGAAGTCCTCCTTGAATATGTGTAAACAAACAGGTCAGTCGTTGGCCAGACCCATCAGTTCATCCTTGAAAATACGCTCGTCCATGAGCTTGAGATCCTCTGCAATCTTGGGCATGAACTCCATTTGATCCAAAACCTGGGTCTGAAGATCAATGCCGGGGGCAACCTCAATCAGGGTCACGCCCTCGGGCCGCAGCTCGAACACTGCGCGCTCGGTGATGTAAAGGACAGGCTGGTGCACCTTGTTGGCGTAATCGCCGGAGAAGGTGATCTGCTCCACCTTGTTGACGAACTTCTTCTTTGCACCCTCCTGGGTGATGACCAGCTTGCCGTCATGGCACTCGGTCTTCAGGCCCTTGGCGGTGAAGGTGCCGCAGTAAACAACCTTCTTTGCATTCTGGGTGATATCGATGAAGCCGCCGGCACCTGCCAGGCGGGTGCCGAATTTGGAGACGTTCAGGTCGCCGTTGGGAGCAGTCTCCGCCAGGCCCAGGAAGGCCACGTCCAGGCCGCCGCCCTGATAGAAGTCAAACTGGACGTTGTGGTCCAGGATGGCCATGGAGTTGGCAGCAGCGCCGAACTGCGTGCCGCCGTAGGGGACACCTGCAATGGAGCCTGCCTCAACGGTCAGAGTCATCTTATCGGAGATGCCCTCCTCGGCTGCCACGTTGGCAATCTTCTCGGGTGCGCCGGTACCCAGGTTCACAATGGCATCCTGGGGCAGTTCCATGGCTGCACGGCGTGCCAGAATCTTCTTAGCGTCCAGAGGAATGGGGGGAATGGCATCCACAGGGATGCGGAACTCACCGGTCAGTGCGCCGTCATAGGGCATGCCCAGGCACTGCATGTTATCCTCCACAGAGCCTACCACAATTGCATCCACATAGATACCGGGAATTTTCACCAGCTTGGGATCCAAAGTACCGCCCTGGACGATCTTCTCGACCTGGACGATGACCTTGCCGCCGGAGTTCTTGGTGGCCTGGCACTGGGCAGTGACGTCCAGAGGGCCGATCTCACGATGTACGGTCACGTTGCCGTACTCGTCAGCGTAAGAACCACGGACAAAGCAGACATCAATGGGAAAGCTCTTGTACAGCAGGCGCTCCTCACCCTCAATGTTGATGAGCTTAACCAGATCCTCTTTTGTGCGCTCGTTCAGCTTGCCGCCGCCGTTGCGGGGGTCCACAAAGGTGTTCAGACCCACGTGAGTAATGGTGCCGATGTTGTGTGCGGCAATATCCCGATACATATGGGTGATGACGCCCTGAGGCAGGTTGTATGCCTCGATCTTGTTGTTCAGCGCCAGGTCGCCCAGCTTGGGAGCACGGTCCCAGTGGCCGCCCACCACGCGCTTGACCAGACCCTCGTGACCGAAGTGGTCACCGCCGGTGCCGTCACGATGGCCCTGACCTGCTGCGAAGAACAGAGTCAGATCCTTGGGATGTCCCGTCTCCAGGAAACGCTTTTCCAGTGCGGTAGATAAAGCTTCGGGGCATGCACAGCTCACGAAGCCGCCGGTAGAAATGGTGTCACCATCCTGCACCAGCATTGCGGCCTCTTCCGCAGTAATGACACGAACTTCTTTCATTTTATAATTCCTTCTTTATCTCCTGTGTTCTGCTTACTTGTTCTGGAACACGGCGGGACGCTTCTCCAGGAAAGCGCCCATGCCTTCCTTCTGGTCCTCGGTGGCGTAGCACATGGCAAACAGCTCGTTCTCCAGGGCGATGCCGTCATCGATATCCATCTGCATGCCACGGTCAATGCAGGCCTTGGAGTACTTCACGGCAATGGGAGCATTCTTGGTGAAAGACTTTGCCATCTCAATAGCACCGTTCATCAGCTCCTCAGGAGCGTACACAGCGTTGACCAGACCAATCTCCTTGGCCTCGTCAGCCTTGATGTGCTTACCGGAGAAAATCAGCTCTTTCGCCTTGGCAATGCCAACGCGGCGGGGCAGACGCTGCGTACCGGAGAAACCGGGGGTGATGCCCAGGCCCACCTCGGGCTGGCCAAATCTTGCTTTCTCAGAAGCCAGGATAATGTCGCAGGCCATAGCGATCTCGCAGCCGCCGCCCAGTGCGAAGCCGTTGACAGCAGCAATGGTGGGGATTTCCAGCTTCTCAATGCGGCGGAACAGTGCAGCGCCTCTCTGACCCCACTTGCGACCACCAGCCACGTCCATGGGCTTCTGCTCGCCAATATCGGCGCCGGCCACGAAGGAACGACCCTCGCCAGTCAGAATGAATGCACCCAGTTCGGTGTCCTTTTCAACCTCGCTGATCAGCATCTCCAGCTCAGAAATAACAGTAGAGTTCAGAGCGTTCAGTGCCTCGGGACGATTGATCGTGGCAATGCCAATGTTGCCGTTCTTCTCGTAACGAATGGTCTGATACATAATAATGCTCCTCCTTAAAATTTCAACAGAGTTGTGCGTCGCTTTCGGCGCTTCTCAAGCGATATAACATTATAGCAATTCCCGTGCCAACTTTTTTCCAGCCTTTTACACGGAATTCACTTCCATTTTTATGTGATTTGCACAGTATCTATGCCTATTTATGTCAGATAATTGGATATTTTTATCTACGTTTTTCGCGATTATTCATTTTTGAATAGGTATTTGATGCTTCGTTTTCCGCAAAAAAGCGGATTCCTTTGTGTGCTTAATCAAATTTTACGACAAAATTTTGTCATTCCGTACATTGATTTCTTTTGCATCTCTCTTCCTATTCACTTTTGAATATGCTATACTCACAAATGAATAGTTTTTTGGAATCTCACCAGCAAAGGAGGCACCCTCATGCCCCAAAATACTTCTCTTGCCAATCTTTTTGATGAGGACATCAATCTCAAGGGTCTGTTTGATATTTTGCAGCCGGAAAATAACCTGGTTCTGGCAGACGACATGATGCTCTCCGACGCCAACGGCATCATTCTCCGTGTCAGCGAGACCTACGAAAAGAACTTTGGCTTCACCCATGACTCTATTGTGGGAAAGTCCGCTTTCGATTTGGAAGCCGACGGAACCTTTACTCCCTGCGTCACGGCGGAAGTCATCCGGACGCGTCAGAAAATCACCGCAACCCAGACCATCAACCACACACATAAGAACGTGATGACCATCGGCATCCCGCTCTTTGATGATAATGGCGCTTTGAAATACGCGGTCTGCTTCAATACCGTCTCCATGGAGCAGATCAACACCATTCAGCGCAACTACCGGCATATGCAGGACTCGCTGCAGCAGTACAGTCAGGAGATTGCCGAGCTGCGCACCCGAGCCACCTCCACCAGTCTGGTGTTCAAGAGTCCCTCCATGCAGCGGCTCTGGACCCTGATGCAGAACACCGCCAACACCAAGGCCAACATCCTCATTACCGGTGAGACCGGTGTGGGCAAAAGCGCCGTGGCCAAGGCCATACACGCCATGAGCAATCGCTCCTCTGGTCCCTTTATTGAAGTCAACTGTGCCGTGCTCCACGAAAATCTGATTGAGTCCGAGCTCTTTGGCTACGAGAAAGGCGCCTTTACCGGTGCCTCCAACACCGGCAAGATCGGCAAAATTGAGTTGGCCAACCACGGTACGCTGTTTCTGGATGAGATCGGCGAACTTCCCCTGCATATTCAGTCTAAGCTTTTGCAGCTGATTCAGGAGAAAACCATTGAGCGCCTCTCCAGCACCAAGAAAATTGAGCTGGATTTCCGCCTGATTGTGGCCACCAATAAAAATCTGGAAGAGGAGGTCCAGCGAGGCCTGTTCCGCTCCGACCTGTTCTACCGGCTCAATGTCATCCGCATTCACATTCCCCCTCTCCGAAGCCGACAGGAGGATATTTTCCAGATGGCCCACCAGTTTCTGGCCCGCTTTTGCCACGAGTACGGGAAAGACGTGACCTTCAGTCCCCGTTTTTTAACCTTCCTGGAACACTACGACTGGCCGGGCAATGTCCGTCAACTGGAAAATCTGATTGAGCGGCTGGTCATCACCGCCCAGGACCCCATCATCGATGTCTCCTCCCTGCCCACAGAGTACCTGGGCGGCTGTGTGTCTATTGCAGATCTCCAATCCGTTCAGGGCACCCTGGCCGAGCGGATGGATGCCTATGAAGGCCAGATTATCCGGGAGACCTACCGGCGTCTTGGCACCACGGTAGCGGTGGCACGAGAGCTGGGCATCTCTCAGGCCACAGCCGCCCGGAAAGTCGCCAAATATGTAACGGATCACCGCAGCTGATGGGAAAGGAGCATTCATGGGTATTGTCTCTCTGAAAACCGAACTGCGGCAAAGCCTGAAGCTTACGCCGCAGCTGATGCAGTCCATGGAAGTCCTGCAATTCAATTCTCAGGAGCTTCTGGAATATCTGAATAAAGCAACGGAGGAGAATCCCATCCTGGAACAGGAGGATTCCCCTTCTCTTCGCAGTGCCTATGAGGAACTGCGGCAAAAGGCCAGCTGGATTGACGGCGGCGTGTACGGAGGTTCCTTTGCACATGAGGAGTCCAGTTACCCCGAGCGCGGCGCTGCGGACCGTGAGACAGAAAGTCTTGCTGCCTTTCTGGTAGATCAGCTGGACAGACAGCACCTTCCCCGCCCCCTGCTGGCGCTCACCCGCTATATGGCAAATCTGGTGGATGAGGACGGTTACCTCCTCCAGGAGGATCTGGACAGTCTCTCCGATCTGAAGATCCCGCAAGCACTGATCGATCAGGGCCTTCAAACCATCCAGCAGCTGGAGCCCGCCGGCGTCGGTGCCCGGACACTGTCAGAGTGCCTTGTGCTGCAGCTCAGCCGCCGGGAAGATGTGTCCCCCGCCGTGCTGGAAATCGCTTCCCGTTTTCTGCCGGAGCTGGGCCGAAAGCACTACGGTCCCATCTCCAAGGAGCTGGGGATTTCGGTTGCAGAGATCCAGGAGGCAGAGGCCATCATCGCTTCTCTGGAGCCGCACCCCGGTCAGGCATTCCAGTCCAGTGAGCCCACCGTCTACGTCCGGCCAGACCTCTTTGTTTTAGAGGAGGACGGCGTGTGGAAAGTAATATTAAATGAATACTACCTCCCTCGGGTCTCTATCAGTGGCTACTACACTCGTCTCCTAAAGGAGTCGGACGAGGCGGAAACCCGAGAGTACCTGCGTCACAAGATGCAGCAAGCCAAGTGGTTGATGAACAGCCTGGAGCGCCGCGGCAGCACCCTGCGCCGCTGTGCCGAAGCCGTGCTGGATGCGCAGCGTCCCTTCTTCTCCGGCGAGAGCACCGTGCTCAGCCCCATGAGCCTCTCCTCCCTGGCAGAAACCCTGGAGCTGCACCCTTCTACCATCTCACGGGCCACCCACGGTAAATACCTTCAGTGCAAGCAGGGTATCTTTCCACTGCGCTATTTTTTCAGCCGTTCCATCGGTGATCAAGGTCCTTCCCAGCAGGCCGTCAAGCAAAAGCTGCTGTATCTGGTAAAAAACGAGGACCCGCACCGCCCCCTCAGTGATCAAAAAATCTGCAAGCTGCTGGAAGAGAGTGGCATTCAACTGGCCCGCCGCACAGTAGCAAAATATCGCCTGGAATTGGGCATCGGCTCCTCCACTGTCCGCAAGCAGGCATCCGTCAAATAAAGTCCGATCCATCGGCGCAAAATCGCCGCGTCCCATGGACGTGGCGATCCGCATGCAGCAGCAGTCTGTTTGACAAACTCAGCACCGATTGTTGTCTTTAAAAATTTTTAATTTCAGTAAGATTTTCGTGTGCAAGGGGCCTTAACCCCTTGCACGCATTGCGTTTTGGCATGTTCCGCGCCGCTGTGCAATTATGCGGTAATGAGGGTTCCCGTGCGGCCATTCAGAGCGTCCATAGCCCGATCCAGGCTGGTGATAATGGCACGACGTTCCGGTGCGGAAGCAGCAAAGGCCACTGCTGCCTCAACCTTAGGCAGCATACTTCCCTTTCCAAACTCTCCGGCAGCAGCGTAGCGTTTGGCCTCCTCCAGCGTCAGTCGGTCCAAATCCTGCTGGTCCGGTTTTCCGAAGCGGATTGCCACGCGCTCCACCTCGGTCAAAATGAGAAGCGTGTCTGCCTCCATCTGTTCCGCCAGCAGACCAGCAGCCAGATCCTTGTCGATCACCGCTGCCACGCCTTCCAAGCTTCCATCCTCACGCTCCACCACCGGAATGCCGCCACCACCGCAGGCAATTACAATTGCGTGATCCCACAGCAGCCGGACACCATCCAGCTCCACAATGCGCCGGGGCTTTGGGGAGGCCACCACCCGCCGCCAGCCGCGGCCCGCATCCTCTGCCATGGTGTAGCCCTCTTCCTGTTCCAGCATCCTGGCCTGCTCCTGCGTGTAAAATGGGCCAATCGGCTTCGTGGGATTTTGAAACGCCGGATCTCCGGCGTCCACCACCACCTGCGTTGTTAAAGTCAGGACCGGCAGCGGCCGGCCCTGTCGACGCAGCTCTGCTCCCAACGCCTGCTGAATGTGATAACCGATATATCCCTGTGTCATGGCACCGCACACATCCACAGGCATAGGCGGCACCGTATCCGCTGCCGTTTCTAACGCCAGCAGCAGCCTGCCAACCTGCGGGCCGTTTCCGTGGACGACCGCGATTTCATAACCCTGCTTGCTGATTGCTGCCAGCTGGCAGCAGGTCCGCTTGACCACTTCCAGCTGGGCCTTTGCAGTTGGTTCCGATTTGCCGGAATGCAAAGCATTGCCGCCCAGCGCTATCACGATTTTGTTAGGCATGAATCCGCTTCCTTTCAGTACGGTCTGTAAACCGCTTTTTGCAGAGTTTGTGTCCTTTTTTCCTGGTTATGCATGACATCAGGATTGTCGGCACAAACTAGCTGCAAATTGGCAGGAATTGCAGCCAGCTTCTTCGAAAAAGGTTTTGATTGGATAGCGGCAACACCGCATCATGCAGCAAACGGAACTGCCCTACTGATCGTTCCGTGCGGAACGCCCCATCTGTTGATTCATGTTCTTATGTTACTGTATTTTCCCCCTAAATTTCACTCCACCTTCTGTGCGGTTTTGCCTAAAGATAAAAATTTTCAGTGGTCCAGCGCCTCATTTTTCAGCAAAGTCACTTTTTTGCGGTTTTCACAAAATTTTCTTTGCTTTTCTGTTGCGGTTTTCCCAGAAACTGTGATAGGATACAAGTGTTATATGTGAGATTTGAGATTTACTTGCAGGAGGCTATCTATGAAACAGGATATGATTTTGATTTTGGATCTGGGCAGCGAGGAAAACCCCAAGATTGCCCGCGAGATCCGTGCGCTGGGTGTCTACACTGAAATCCACGCCCACGACATCACCGCAGAAGAGCTGAAGGGTCTTCCCGGCGTCAAGGGTATCATTCTTAACGGCGGCCCCAACCACGTCGTAGACGGCGTGGAGATCGACGCTGGCGAGCATGTGTACAACTGCGGTCTGCCTGTTCTGCCTGTGGACCACAAGGGTGCTGCCGGCTGGCCGGAGGACGACGAGGCACGCAAGGCTGCACTTCGGAACTTTGTCTTCGATACCTGCCATGCCGAGGCAAACTGGAACATGGACAACTTCATTGCAGACCAGGTGGAGCTCATCCGCCGTCAAGTGGGCGATAAGAAGGTGTTGCTGGCTCTCTCCGGCGGCGTGGACTCCTCTGTCGTGGCCGCTCTGCTGATCCGCGCCATTGGCAAGCAGCTGACCTGCGTGCACGTCAACCACGGCCTGCTCCGCAAGGGCGAGCCTGAGCAGGTGTGCAAGGTGTTCGGCGAGGAGATGGATGCCAACCTGGTCTATGTGGACGCCACTGACCGCTTCCTGGATAAGCTGGCCGGTGTGTCTGAGCCCGAGAAGAAGCGCCACATTATCGGCGCTGAGTTCATCCGCGTTTTCGAGGAGGAGGCCCGTAAGCTGGACGGCATCGAGTTCCTGGGTCAGGGTACCATTTACCCCGACATCATCGAGTCCGGCACCAAGACCGTCAAGGCGGTCAAGTCCCACCACAATGTGGGCGGCCTGCCCGAGGACCTGCAGTTTGAGCTGGTCGAGCCTCTGAAGATGCTGTTCAAGGACGAGGTCCGCGCCTGCGGCCGTGCTCTGGGTCTGCCTGATTCCATGGTCAACCGCCAGCCCTTCCCCGGCCCCGGCCTGGGTGTCCGCTGCCTGGGTGCCATCACCCGGGATCGTCTGGAGGCTGTCCGGGAGTCCGACGCCATCCTGCGTGAAGAATTTGCAAAGAACGGTCTGGCCGACAAGGTCTGGCAGTACTTCACCGCAATTCCCGACATCAAGAGCGTTGGTGTCCGTGACAACAAGCGCGCAGACGAGTGGTGCGTGATCATTCGTGCCGTCAACACCGTTGATGCCATGACCGCCACCGTGGAGAACGTGCCTTTTGAGCTGCTCCAGCACATCACCGCCCGCATCACCGGAGAGGTCAAGGGCGTCAACCGTGTCCTGTTCGACTTGACCCCCAAGCCCACTGGCACCATCGAGTGGGAGTAATCTCCTAACCTGACTTTCCCGGCTCAAGAGCCGGAAAAGTAGCAATTTCGGAGC
>JAHHSA010000053.1 GCA_020025475.1 Oscillibacter sp. | reverse complement strand
GCGCCACCTTGCCAAGGTGGAGGTAGCGAGTTCGAGCCTCGTCGCCCGCTCCATACGCAATGCCCACACTACTGTGTGTGGGCATTGTAATTTCAAAAATGCTTGATTTTTTCTAAAGAGTCGCATATAATACAGTAGAACGGAATGGTGACATAGCCAAGTGGTAAGGCAAGGGTCTGCAAAACCCTGATTCCCCGGTTCAAATCCGGGTGTCACCTCCAAAAGCATCCACACAACCGTGTGGATGCTTTTTTTGATTTGGCGGGGAATCAATTTACATTCCCTGCCACATTTCCCTGGCTTTCTTAGGAAACGAATTGTGAGCGGAGTGAAAAATTTTGCAGAGCATCCCCTCGCTCTGCTCCGAGAAGTATGATAAAATCAAGCTTCATAAAAGCATTACAGGGTGTTTTGTTTGAGAGCGCCGCGGGATGCAGCCAGAAAGCGGCGGCGAGAAAACTTGAGGAGGAAATCACGACATGAGTGAGAAGTTTATATTTGAGACGGAGATCGAGCGGCCAAATCTGGAGTCCATGGGTGAACTGGAGCTTCGCCGAGAGCTGGCGGAAGTTCGGGAGCGGATCGCCCTGCTGGACTTCCAGGAGCCGGAGGACATGATGAGCGAGAATTACGAGGCATGGGGCAGTGCCCACGAGGACCTTGAGGATCTGGAGGACGAGATTCTGGATCTGCTGGACGAGGTGTGAGGATATGGAGACGTGCTGCAAGCTGGAAATTTTTGTGCCGGAGACCCACTTTGAGGCGGTCCGGGAGGCACTTTGGGCCGTGGATGCCGGACATATCGGCCGCTATGACCACTGCATGAGCTATAGCCGTGTCATGGGAACCTGGCGGCCCCTGCCGGGTAGCACGCCCTATTTAGGAGCGGAAAGCCAGCTCTCCGAGGAACCGGAGGTGAAGATTGAGGTGGTCTGCTTTCAGAGTCGGGTGGAGGAGACCCTGGAGGCTGTGAAGGCGGCACACCCCTATGAAGAACCGGTGATCAACGTGCTTCCCCTGCTTGGCACCGGCCTGTAAACTGCATTGAATCACAAAGAGCGCCCTTGCTGTGTTTTGCACGGCAGGGGCGCTCTTTACTCAGAACAGGCATGCATTGCCCTCCGACCGGCAGGTTTGAAGCAGGTAGCGGACAAAGGCCTGGACGCTGGGGGAGAGAACATTGTTTTTATGGCGGACCAGGTAGATCTTCTGGCGGAGGTGAACGGTTTCGTAGTCAAAGGAGGGTAACGGCCGGGAAAATTGAAGGAAGGCGCTGTGGGGGACAAGGGCTACGCCGAAGCCCTCACTGACCAGCCGCAGCAGCTCTGCAGTGGAGCGGCCGCGAGCGGCGATGTGAAGTTCCCGCAGAGGAACGTCCAGAGCGTGCAGAAAGTGCTCCATCTCCATCCAGGAGTGAGTGCCCTCCTCACGGGTGACAAAGGGCTCACGGGCGAGCTGACGAGGCGGCAGGCCGGTAGGAAGGTAGGAGCGGTAGGCGGGGGTGTCTGGGGTGACGATAACAAACTGATCCTCAGCCAGAGTCTGGTAGACGCAGGCGGGCAGAGAGACCACGGTGCCGGTAAAGCCCAGATCCACCGCTCGGGATGCCACGCGGGCGGCTACAGCTTTGCTGGGCAGTACCTCCAAATCGAAGTCAATGTCTGGAAACCGGTCTCGGAAGTCACGGATGAGCCGGGGAAGATAGTATTGACCCGGTGTGTCAGAGGCGGCAATGTGGATGGTGCCCCGCATCTCCCGGGAGAAGGCTGCCATGGCCTCCGCTGCCTGAGTCCGCAGGTCCAGGATTCGACGGGCGTAGTCATAAAGCAGCCGACCGGCATCCGATGGGCAGACGGTGCGGCTGGTACGGATTAGCAAACGGGTATCCAGCTTCTTTTCCAGGGAGGCAATGTGCGCGCTGACGGTGGGTTGGGTGAGAAAAAGAATCTTTGCGGCCTTGGAGAAGCTGCCCTGCTCCACAACGGCGGCAAAGGCCTCCAGTTCCCGCATATCCAGATCCACGGCAAAACCTCCTTTTTGCAGCATGCAACGCTGTGAATTTTGGTGGGTAGAAAGTGGCTTTCACACTCCAATGAGCAGGGACAAACCCGGAAGTGAGCGGAACAACAGATGAATAAAAAACCCGACGACACGAAGCGCGTCATCGGGTTTGGCGGGAATATGTGGGAATCGAACCCACCTAAGAGGCTCTTCACCCCTATCACTGGTTTTGAAGACCAGGGGGCACACCAGCACCCATCTACTCCCATGTACAGGATGTAGTTTACCATAGATTTGCCGTTTGGGCAATCCTAAAATAAAATAATTTCTCCAGATAGTCCTGCCGGTGCTTTTGTGCACATTGGGCACAGGCACGGGTAGAAGCCTCTGAACCGCATCCTGCACGGAGGTCATTCAGTCAAATCCGGCGCCGAGACTGCGGATGTCACCCTCTTTTTTCAGAATCTTATTTTTGTCATAGTATTCCAGAAGTGCCAGCGCGTACTTTCGGGAGGTATTCAGCAGGTCCCGGAAGTCGGACAGCAGCAGTTCCCCGTGCTCGTCCAGGTATGCCTTTGTTTTCCGGGACACGTCGGCATAAACCTCCTGATGAATGCACAGCTGTGGAGTCAGCATCACCAGC
This sequence comes from Oscillibacter sp., assembly GCA_020025475.1. GTDB lineage: Bacteria > Bacillota > Clostridia > Oscillospirales > Oscillospiraceae > Oscillibacter. The sequence goes on along the minus strand of JAHHSA010000053.1, from coordinate 8,903 downwards.
TCGCCGCCGGTAACCATGCTCTCCACCACCCGCTTGCATTCGGCCTGGTCAGAGGGCGGAAATTGTTCCAGCACTTCCTCCAGGTTGGGAACTTCCAGACCAAAGTTATGGTAGGTGTGGAGAATTTTCTCCCGCAGGGCGCTCTGGCGCTTGGTGAGGCGGACGGTAAAGTCGCTCAAGGCATAGCGCCAGGCTACGTGCTTCACTTTGCCTTCCCGGGTCATACACCCCAGAATAGCGTCGGTGACAGGCTGGGGGGTGGATTTGAGCAGCTTCTGCCGCAGCTCCGCCTCCTTCATGCCGGCGTGGAGGGGGTTGGCGGCGTGGTAGCGTTCCAGAATGGCATGGCAGTCGGACCAGAGCTGGTCAAAGATGGCACCGGCCAGATATCGCTGGGGCAGGGGTTCCAGCACACGGCCGTCGCCACAGAGAGCCTGAAGCTGTTCTTCCAGTTCTGCGGGGTCGGCATTCATGCTTACCGCCAGTTCGGCGGCGGTGGGCAGACTGTATCCCTTGGAGACCAGCGTGTGGAGCAACTGCTCATCACCGCTGCCGCTTTCCCGGACGGAGAGGCCTTCCAGCGCGGCCCGGTCTCCCGCCCGGTGCTTCCGGGGGGACTCGTCCAGGATCACACCGCCGCCGATGGTCTCCAACGGGGAGAGAAAGCGGATGACGAACCGGTCGCCCCGCTTGGCATCAAGCTCCTCGCTCATGCGCAGCTGGGCATAGCAGCTCTCGCCGGGTGAGAGGGCCTCCCGGTCCAGCAGGATGATCTTGGCCAGCCGGACGGAGGAGCCGTGATAGAGATGAACCTGGGAGTTGGTAAGAATGGTCCGCTGGGAATTTTTCAGGTTCTGCAGTCGTACGTCCAGCATCCGGGAGGTGCGCAGAGAGCCGGGCTTTGCCAGGGTGTTGCCTCGTGCCAGGTCCGATTTCTTGGTGCCCGCCAGATTGATAGCAACCCGCTGCCCGGCGTAAGCGGTGGAGACATCCCTGCCGTGAACCTGCAAATTGCGGACACGGGCTTCCAGACCGCCAGGCTGGACGCAGGCGGTCTCGCCCACAGACAGAGAACCCTCGATCATAGTGCCGGTGACCACCGTACCGAACCCCTCCACGGAGAACACCCGGTCAATGGGCAGGCGGAAGGGGGCACGCAGATTCTTTTCGGACGCTTGGTGCACCAGCTCTTTCAGAGCTTGGCGCAGCTCCGGGATGCCATCGCCGGTGTAGGCGGAGACAGCGTAGACTGGCTTGCCCTCCAGGAAGGTGCCTTCCACCTGTGCTGCCACGTCCTCTTTCACCATGTCCACCCACTCCGGGTCTACCATGTCGGTCTTGGTGATGACTACCAGGCCCTCTTTCAGGCCCAGCAGAGAGAGAATGCCCAGGTGCTCGATTGTTTGTGGCATGAAGCCCTCGTCGGCGGCGACCACCAGCATGGCAAGATCAACGCCGCCGGCGCCTGCCAGCATGTTCTTGATGAATTTCTCGTGACCGGGCACGTCGATGATGCCGGCCTGGGTGCCGTCGTCAAAATCCAGATGGGCGAACCCCAATTCGATGGTGATGCCGCGCTTCTTCTCCTCGGAGAGCCGGTCTGTGTCAATACCGGTCAGGGCCTTGATCAGCAGGGTCTTGCCGTGGTCCACATGACCGGCGGTGCCGATGATGACATGCTTCATAGGAAAACCTCCAGGTGCCCATAGGGGCGGTTGTGATGAATTGTCAGTGCAGGGCCTTTGCAGCGGCTTCCACGATTTCCGGGAACTGCGCGTCGGTCAGGGTCCGCACATCCAGCAGATAGCGATTCTGAGAGATGCGGCCGATGATGGGCGTCTCCCGCCGCCGCAGCTTCTCCTCCAGCTCCACCACGGTGCAGTTCCCCGGGGAGAGAGACACTGCCCGGGAGGGCAGCAGGACCAGCGGCGCGGATCCGCCGCCCACCTGATCCTCGGTCTCTACCACCTGAGCGGAGAGACCACGGTCCAGGAACTGCTGACACAGCCGCTGGGCGCGGGTATCCAGATCCTGCACGGGCGTGCCCAGCATGGAGAGCGTAGGAATCTCCCGGAGAGCTGTATCCGAGTCCGTGTAGCTGTAGAGAGTGGCACGGAGAGCGGCCAGAGTCATTTTATCCACCCGCATGGCACGGGCCAGGGGGTGACGCTTAAGCACTTGAATCCAGGCCTTGCTGCCCACGATAATGCCGGCCTGAGGGCCGCCCAGCAGCTTATCGCCGCTGAAGGAGATAATATCCACGCCGGCACGGACACTCTGCTGGACCGCGGGTTCACCGTGGATGCCCACTCGCTCCAGGTCCACCAGAGCACCGCTGCCCAGATCCTCGATGATAGGAAGATTCCGGCTGTGGGCCAGCGCGGTCAACTCAGCCAGAGGCACGGCTTCCGAAAAGCCTACAATGCGGTAGTTGCTGGTATGAACCCGCAGCAGGGCCTTCGTATTTTCACCAATGGCGTTCTCGTAGTCGTGGAGATGGGTTTTATTGGTGGCACCGACTTCTTTCAGTGTGCATCCGCACTGCATCATGATGTCCGGGATACGGAAGGAGCCGCCGATTTCCACCAGCTCCCCCCGGGAGGCGACCACTTCTCCGCCCTTACCTACGGCCGAGAGAATCAGCAGCACAGCGGCGGCGTTGTTATTTACCACCATGGCGCTCTCAGCACCGGTGAGACGGACCAGCAGGTCCTCTACATGGTTGTGGCGGGAGCCTCTGACACCGGCCTCCACGTCATATTCCAGGGTGGAATAGCCACAGGCGGCCTGCGTCACTGCCTCCACGGCCTTTTGAGAAAGACAGGCCCGGCCCAGATTGGTGTGCAGCACCACACCGGTGGCATTAATGACGGGGCGCAGAGTGGACAGATTATCGGATTTGGCCTGAGAGAAGATGGCAGCGCAGATGGTGTCAGTATCGGGCAGCTCTGTTCGCGTGCCGTCCAGAATCTCCCGGCGCAGCGCATCCAGCTGGGTGCGCACGGCGTCTTTTAAAACGGCAGGGGACATGCCCTCTGCCAGGGCAAGGAGGGGGGGAGTGCGCAGCAGATCGTCTACCTTTGGGATCTTTCGTAACAGTTCCTTTTTTTCCATAGTGTTTTGCTCCTAGTCCGGGTCGCAGAGACCCTGCGGCGAAGTCAGATCGTAAGTTATCTGTATTGTAATACGTCTTTGAGTAAAAAGCCAGACCAAAAGAGCAATGGTCTGCGGGTGGAGCATAAGGCAGGAGCGTGTCCGTGAGTCATGGATGTCTTGCTTTCGGAGAAAGCCGTGTAGCCTTTGGTCATAAGTAAAAAAAATTCCTCTGCTTTTTCTCCTACCTGCCCAAAATGTGCGATATCAACAAAGTTACGGTTGTATTAACCGGGTGCTCGTTGTATAATTTCTACATTGAACAACACGGGACGATTTCATAAATCGCCCTTCATGCCCCCCATAAAGCGGGCGGCCTGTCGTTGAGTCAGCACAAACATAAGGAGTGGAACGATCATGAGCTATTCTGTACAAAACATTCGTAACGTCTGCCTGCTGGGTCACAGCGGAAGTGGTAAGACTGCCCTGGCAGAGAGCCTTCTTTATATGACCGGCGCCATCGAGCGCATGGGCCGCATTGCGGACGGCAACACGGTCTGCGATTACGATCCGGAAGAAATCAAGCGTCAGATCTCTATTTCTATGGCAGTTGCTCCTCTGGAATACAAGGGCTGCCGCATTAATGTGCTGGATACCCCGGGTGCTTTTGATTTTTCCGGCGAAGTCATGGAGGCGCTGAGAGCCGCAGACGCAGCCGTTATCGTGTGCTCCGCCAAGGACGGTATTTCCGTTGGATTGGAAAAAGCATGGAAATACTGCGAGGAGCGCAACATGCCTCGTTTCATCTATATCTCCAAGACCGATGAGGAAAACAGCGACTACAACGAAACATTTGAGGCCCTGCGTGAGCACTTCGGCAAGAAGATCGCCCCCATGGTGGTGCCCATCTGGGATGAGGATAAACGCGTCACCGGCCTGATCGACGTTCTCAACAAGCGAGCCTATGAGATGCATGATCTCAAGCGGGTGGAGATTGAGGTCCCGGAGGACAAGGAAAGCGTCATCACCGAGTTTAACGATGCATTAAAGGAGTCTGTCGCTGAGACCAGTGAGGAATTCATGGATAAGTTCTTCTCCGGTGAGGACTTCACCTATGCCGAGATGATTTCCGGACTGCGTCAGGGAGTCCGGGACCTGAGTCTTTTCCCCGTGCTCTGCGGCTCCGGCATCAACTGCATGGGGTCCCTGATGCTGATGGACGGCATCGTGGACCTGCTGCCCAACCCCATGGAAGGCAACTATCACAAGGCTACCCGCACCGATGGCCAGAGCGAGGAGTTCGTGGTTTCCCCGGGCGGCGTGCCCACGGCCTTCGTGTTCAAGACCGTCTCGGACCAGTATGGCAAGTTCTCCTTTATTAAGGTGTTGTCCGGCACCATCACATCCGATCTCACCATGGTCAATGCCCGCACCGGCGAGAATGAGAAGCTGGGCCGTCTGTATGTGATGCGCGGCAAGAAGGCCGTGGAGGTCAAGGAGCTGGACTGCGGTGAGATCGGCGCCATTGCAAAAATGGAAAAGGTTAAGACGGGCGATACCTTGTGCGATGCCCGTAAGGTAGTCAGCCTGAAGGCGATCCCCTTTGCGGAGCCCTGCTACTCTGTTGCTGTCTCTCCTAAGACGCGGGGGCAGGACGACAAGATTGCCCAGGGCCTGAATAAACTGAATGAGGAAGATCCCACCTTCACTCTCTTCAACAACGGCGAGACCCACCAGATGGTTCTTTCCGGTGCCGGTGATATGCAGATTGATGTGCTGGTGTCCAAACTGAAGACCCGCTTCAACGTGGAGACTGAGTTGAGCAGCGTCCGTGTGCCCTACCGCGAGAAGATCCGCAAGACCGTGGAGAAGCAGGGTAAGCATAAGAAGCAGACAGGCGGCAGCGGTCAGTTCGGTGACGTGTGGATTCGCTTCATGCCTAACCCCGACGAAGAGGAAATGGTCTTTGCGGAGGAAGTCTTTGGCGGCTCCGTGCCCCGGAACTTCTTCCCTGCTGTGGAGAAGGGTCTGCGTGAGGCCTGCGTCCATGGTCCTCTGGCCGGTTACCCTGTGGTAAATCTGAAGGCAGTTTTGTACGATGGCTCCTATCATCCCGTGGACTCTTCTGAAATTGCTTTTAAGACCGCTGCACAGTTGGCTTATAAGGCCGCCCTGCCTGAGGCAAACCCCGTTCTCCTGGAGCCTGTGGGTGAGGTCAAGGTCACCATCCCTGACAGCTACATGGGCGATGTGCTGGGCGATCTGAATAAGCGCCGCGGTCGTGTTATGGGTATGGACCCCACCGACGACGGCGGTCAGATCATCACTGCTGAGGTTCCCATGGCTGAAATGGGGACCTATGCCATCGACCTGCGCTCCATGACCCAGTCCCGCGGAAGCTTCACGTTTAAGTTTGTCCGCTATGAGGACTGCCCCCCTGCCGCACAGGAGAAGGCGATTGCAGAGGCCAAAGCCTTGGCTGAGCAGCAGTAATTCCTGCACCACCATGGGATACGGGAGCCCCACAGGGACTCCCGTTCCGTTTGTTCAGAAGTCCGATTTGCTAAAAAAATTATGAAATCACAAGAGTAGTTGCAAATGCAACTTCAAATATTAGAATATCCTGTTATACTCAAATCATCCCAAGGGGAGAGACGAGAGTCCGCCGGCGGGAGATCTAAACTGTTTAAACTTATGAAAGTATAATGATTTACAAGGAGGACATGATTATGAAGAAGTGGGTTTGCCAGGTTTGCGGTTATGTTTGGGAAGGCGAGACTGCCCCCGAGAAGTGCCCCCAGTGCGGTGTTCCCGCATCCAAGTTCACTGAGCAGAAGGGCGAGCTGAGCTGGGCTGCTGAGCACGTGGTCGGCGTTGGTAAGGTCTTCGGCGCTGATGTGCCCGAGTCCGTCCAGAACCAGATCGTTGAGGGTCTGCGTGCTAACTTCAACGGCGAGTGCACCGAGGTTGGTATGTACCTGGCTATGAGCCGCGTGGCTTACCGCGAGGGCTATCCCGAGATCGGCGACTACTGGTACAAGGCTGGCCTGGAGGAGGCTGAGCACGCTGCAAAGTTTGCTGAGCTGCTGGGCGAGGTTATTACTGATTCTTCCAAGAAGAACCTGGAGATGCGCGTTGAGGCCGAGAACGGTGCTACCCTGGGCAAGTTTGAGCTGGCTAAGCTGGCCAAGCAGTACAACCTGGACGCCATCCACGACACCGTCCACGAAATGGCACGTGACGAGGCTCGCCACGGCAAGGCTTTCGAGGGCCTGCTGAAGCGTTATTTCGGCTAATGAAAAAGCCTGTATATCCGTTCTGAGATACGCGGCTAGAATGATAAAAGCCGTTAAAACAGACGGATATGGGGACAAATGATACACAGCAATAAAATGCGGTTCACAGTAAAGTGTGAGCCGCATTTTTGCGTCTATATACTGACTTGTAAAATTTGTGGGCTGTTTTTACCGTCATTCTTTTTACGAGGAGTTTATCGAAAGAGAGAGCAAAGCCACCCGAGGCTATGCTACCCTCAAATCATATGATTCATTCTATCGAACCCTATGAAGGAGTAATTCAGCCCGCTGTATGGCTATCAACTCTCATATACGATCATTTAAGACACACCTCTGCCACAGTTCTGGCAAAGAATGGGCTGAGCCCACATTATGTTCAGAGAATGTTGGGGCATTCCCGATTGAAGTTTACGCAGCGGTATTACACCCATAGTGATGATTAAACAAATTTTGACTTAGAAACAGCATGATATCGATATCTGCTAGCTGCGATAGGGAGAATGGAGCTTGGCAACCATCAAAAAATATCTGCAGAATGCGTGGGATATTGTCCAGTGAATGGATGGCAGAGTGGGAACGAAAGCGGTTGTGACTGGCTGGAAAGAGTATCTCTAGTGGAATGCTGCACCCCGGTTGCAGGAATGCGGCGTTCGCTGCTCTAAGCGGCCTGTTCTGTTTTGGGCGGTGAGGACTGTGGCAGCAAATTTCTCAAACTCCAGCACCGGCTGATGTTCCTGCTGGAGGGCATCTGCGCTACTGACATCCGTGTATCCGAAGTACGGTATGTCACCGTGGAGGTAGCCCGCAGGGACGGGCAGAGATTTTTCTGAAAGAAAAGATACTGGTGATTCGCATCTAACAAAATTTTTCTCGCATCTTGCTTTTCCATGCTCAAAACCATGCCCAATATTGTATTTTAAGAATATGACTGGTATAATCATTGTAATATATTGTCTGGAAGACCAGGGTACCGGTTTATTGAGTCGAACTATCAATTTTGTTTTTGCCGAGGAATCCATGGCTCTTTCACTATTTATGCAGAATGCTATTTCTGAGAATAGAGGAGTGATTTTAGTGGGAGTACAGTCCACCCTAGGCCCTCAAAAAAATGATGGTTCGGAGAGCCACCCAAAGGAAAAATTTTTGTATGACAATAAAGCAAATACATAATTTCCTTTTTGTTCATACCAAAAGTGGTTGTGCAAAAGAAAGGAGCCCTCACTACCAAGCGGCAATTTTATATTTCTATGAATCCCTTCCGGAGAACAACAGTGTCCTGCCGACAGTACGGAAAACTACATCACCCGCGCTGAGGCAATGACCGTGATCAACCGTTTGCTGAACTGGCTGCCAGAGGACGAGGACAACCTGCTGAGTGGCATGACTGTTTGGCCGGACAACCAGCCAAACGACTGAGGATACCTGGTGGTGCAGGATGCCATCAACAGCCATGACTTTGCACGCAAGAGTCATGCCGCGCATGTGCGGTGGACGAAACTGACTACGGATCCGGAGTGGAGCCGGTATCTGTGTAGCAAGTGTTTGACAATGTAATAGAAGTAATAGAAAATGGGTGTAAGCGTCAAATAAGAAAGTTGAAAGCACGAAGGTGGGAATTATCTTCAGAACTGTGCTGTTAAATAAGCTTTCTTATTTGATGCTTATCGTGATCAGTGTAGTTTCTCTCAGAACCCCGAAATCTGGTGCCGGCAAGAGATGGAAGGGGAGATTTGTAAAGCGCCAAAACAGAGCAATGCCAACCAGACTTGCGCTTATCAGGCTGCGTTCCGATGAAGAAAACTAATCATTTTTTAGGAGGAAATATGAAAAAGAAACTCATAGCTGGATGGCTTGCCCTGTGTGTCTTGCTATCTATACTTCCTGCTGCTGCATTTGCCGCTGACCCAAATGAGCAGGAAGACCAGAAAATACAATGCCTTGAACTGCCAGACTGTGGAGATGGTGCCCATTCTCCAGACTGTCCTCTGTATAGCGGTGCAGAACATGACACCGTCACCGGTGAAAATGCGTCGGACACGGATTCTCAGGACTCAGACAGCAGCGCTGATGATGGCTCTGTTTCGAAAGACGTAACCACAGAGGTACTTTCTCCGTCCATGACGAATGGGGAGCTTGGAAATCCCACCCACGAAGAAGATGCGCTGAATGGTGGACAGCCCACGGAAGATTCTGAGAATCCCACTCCCACCGCAACCTTCTCACTTGTACAGGAAAATGAGGAGGTCACCATAGACGGCATCACCTATACCATTGACTTTCACGAAAATGGTGCCAATCGCTGGGCATACCTGTGGGAGATCGCAGACCCTGCAACCCCCACTGAGGTCACGTTGCCCCGTGTTGCTGTGTATGAAGGCGAGGACTATCCAATCACAGAAATAGAATTTTCTCAACGAAATTCATGCGATCATATTACCAAGCTGACACTGCCGGACACTTTGACCACAGTCAATCGCTCTTCTTTTCGCAAATTCCCAAACCTGACTGAGTTGA
>JAHHSA010000052.1 GCA_020025475.1 Oscillibacter sp. | reverse complement strand
CCACCTTACCGGAGGTATCGGGGACCTGCTTAATGCAAACAATGATCTTCATAACGCTATTCGCTTCCTTTCCCAAAATCAACCCAGAACTGCTCTGGAGATAACAACCTTGTGAATTTCAGAGGTGCCCTCATAGATCTCGGTGATCTTGGCGTCCCGATACATCCGCTCCAGGGGATAATCCTTCATATAACCATAACCGCCATGGATCTGCATGGCCAGATTGGTGACAAATCGGGCATTTTCAGAGGCGTTCAGCTTGCACATGGCAGCTTCCTTGGTGAACGGCTTTCCACTGTCCTCCAGATACGCCGCATAATAAACCAGCGTCTTGGCAGCCTCTGTCTTGGTAGCCATATCGGCGATATACCACTGGATGCCCTGCAAACTGGCAATAGGCTTGCCAAATTGGACTCTTTCATGAACATATTTCACCGAGAGCTCCAATGCGCCCTCGGCCACGCCGACAGACTGTGCGCCAACGCCGATGCGGGCGCCATCCAGGGCCTGCATGGCGATCTTGAAGCCCTTGCCTTCCTTCCCCAGCAGATTCTCTCTGGGTACACGGCAATCCTCAAAAATCAGCTCTGCCGTCTCAGAACCAGCCAAGCCCATTTTGTTCTCCACCTTGCCCACGGTAAAGCCAGGTGTGCCCCGCTCCACAATGATGGCAGACATGCCGCGCAGGCCCTTGCTGGGATCTGTCAGGGCGAAGAGCACCACCACGTCGGCACGGCTGCCGCCGGAGATGAAGCATTTGCTGCCGTTGATCACGTATTCATTGGTTTCCGGGTCCAGGATTGCCGTGGTCTGAGCAGCACCTGCATCAGAGCCCGCGTTGGGCTCGGTCAGAGCAAAGGCTCCTAATCTGCCGCCAGAGGTCAGGCGGGGCAGGAACTTTTTTTTCTGCTCCTCAGTGCCATGCTTGGCAATGGCCTGCGGGGCAATCAGGTGAATAGAAAGGATGGCAGCTGACGCCATGCACTGCTTTGCAAACTCGGTCACGGCGATCACTTTCTCTGTTGCACCGCCGCCGACGCCACCGTATTCAGGAGAAACACCGATTCCTGTAAAGCCCAATTTTGCCATCTTTGCAAAATTATCCACTGGGAACACATGGTTCTCATCGATCTCAGCCGCCACGGGGCCCAGCTCGTTTTCAGCAAATTCACGTGCCATTTTCTGAAGCAGTTTCTGCTCATTCGTCAGAGAAAAATCCATAATTGCCATCCTTTCTTCAATCAAGCCAAGTCGCAGCCACGGCTTTCCCGCAAAACGCAGGAATTGATCCCATCAATTATTACTTTCAGTTTGCACGATATAGCAATGGGAGAGTCAAGGGTTATTTTCCACGGTTCTCCTCTCCTCGCCCCCCTTTTTTTCATGTCCTTTCACCAGCTGTATCCAAATTATTCTCTTGTTTTTTGGCGGATATGACAATTTTAGTGGGATTGGGATTTCTCTCTTTTCCATGGAAACAGACCGGGTTCCGTCCCGCAGAGACGCAAAGAAAGCTTCTATCTACCGGAGGGTTTTCCGCTGTTCCCACTCCTATTCCAAGAGCAGACGGTCGATCCCCTGCTGCAATCCAGACACTGTCAACGGGAACATCGGTACTTCTTCCCGAAGTCTGCGGATCGAAGGAGCCCCCTTTACCGTTGTCCACTGTCTCTCCGGGATTGGGTTGAACCAAACTGCCCCCCGGCAGACGCGGATCAGCTTTCGAAGCCAGGTCAGCCCGTCGATCTGATCCCCCGGTCTTCCCTTTCGCCCACCAGAATAGTAGCGCAATTCCCAGAGGGGCATGGAAGCGTCCCCCACAAAAATCACCCGGTACTCCGGCGTCAGCTGCTGCAAGAGGCAGTTTGTCTCCATGCTCTGGGAAAACACACACTCAGGCGTCGTATAGACCCGGTTATACAGGCAGTTGTGGAAGAAATACGTTTTCAGGCTGGCAAAGTGGTTGGCCTGATGGACTGCCTGGAACACGCGGCTGCAAAGCAGAGCAAAGGGTTCCATAGAGCCACCGCTGTCAAAGAGCAGCAACAGCTTGATGGCGTTTTTCCGGGGCGGCGAGGAGACAATGCAGAGCATTCCTCCCCGGTCGCAAGTCTTGGCCACTGTCTGATCCACATCCAGTTCCAGTTCTCCCTGCTGCCTGGAGGACATCTGCCGCAGCCGCCGGAAGGCCGTCTGGAACTGCCGCGTCTCCAGCACCGCATCCTCCCGGAAATCCCGATATCCCCGCTCCCCCGCTACCCGGAAGGCATTTTGATGGCCGGAGCTGCCACCTACGCGGACGCCGGTTTTATGATAACCGCCGTTTCCATAGAGAGCGGTCCCCCCTGTCCCAATCCAGTGCTTACCGCCGTTATGAATCCCCTCTTGTTCCAGGAGCCGCGCCCGCATCCGGTCTTCGATCTCCTCAGGCGTCAAGTCCGGCCGGCCGTCCACCTCCAATGGATCATAGGGCTGCTGCTCCATCCGTTCTTCCAGATGGCTCAGTAGTTCCTTCGGCCACCCCTCCCGACAGGAGAATTCTTGAAAATACGACAGGAACGCCTGGTCGAAGCGGTCATACTCCGACACCCGCTTCACCAGCGTCATTCGAGCCAAATAATAAAATTCGAGCAGACTGGACTTTGCCAGATCCTGATTCAACGCCTCCAGCAGAGTCAGCCACTCTTCCGGAGAGACCGCCAGCCCCTGGGCCAGAAGATGGTAATAAAAGGACGTGAATACCATACCCCCACCTCAGCGGACATGACGGGACCCCGCCGTTTTCTGCCGCTCCAGCCGTTCCGAGTCCTCCTGCTTTTTGATCAACAATCCCAGAATTGGCAGCGCATCCAACTCCTCCGGGGCGATTCCGCCGATCTCCAGCGCCTGTATCCATTCCAAAAGCTCTGAGGTACAGGGCTTTTTTTGCAGGTCCGGCACCTGACGAAGGCGATAGAATACCTCCATAGCCTTTTCCATCAGAGTCCGGTCCAGATCCGGAAGATGGGTCCGCAGGATCTGCTCCATCTCCTCTGGCTGTGGAAATGCAATGTAGTGGAACATACAGCGGCGGAGAAAGGCGTCCGGCAGTTCCTTTTCAGAGTTAGAGGTAATGATGACCACCGGGCGGTGTTTTCCCCGGATCACATCGCCGGTTTCCGAAATGGTGAATTCCATCCGGTCCAGTTCCCAGAGCAGATCATTTGGAAACTCCAGATCTGCCTTATCGATCTCGTCAATGAGCAGAACCGGCCGCTCCGCAGCTGTCAGTGCTTGTCCCAAAGGGCCCAGCTTGATGTAATGGCGGATATCTTCCACGTGGGCTCCGCCAAACTGGCTGTCGTACAACCGCTGCACGGTATCATAGTGATAAAGTCCCTCCTGGGCCTTGGTAGTGGATTTGATGTTCCAGCGATAGATGGGCATTCCCATCGCCTGGCTGATGGATTCTGCCAGCATGGTCTTTCCGGTCCCCGGCTCTCCCTTTACCAGCAGCGGCTTTCCCAGCGCCATGGCGATCCGCACTCCCCGCTGCAGCTCCGCAGAAGCTATATAACCCGCGCTTCCTGCATATTCCTGCGCCATGTCCTTCTCTCCTTTCTAAGGAGGCTCTCACCACGAAGATCCACAGCGAGAGCTGGTTCGTCCGATTTTCACGGATACCGTTATTTAATAGGTTTCGTAGACGAACTGTGCCACGGTGCTCAGAGGAGGATCGGGCAGCACGTCGATGGAGCTGGGATAGGGCGGATTCTCAGGAACCTCGATGATCTTGAAGGAACGGACCTCGATGAGGATCTTGCCCCCCTCAGCGTGCTTGATGCGGGCGATATACTCCATGTAGTCGCCGGCAAAGCAGGGCGCATACAGGCGGACCTTTTTGACCTTGGTGCAGTGGCCAGTGTTGCCGTACACCTTGGCCATCAGACGGTTGGCCGCATCGTTCATCAATGTGATGCTGCGAGCGCCGTTGACCACGCCGCCGCCGTAAAACACGTCTCTATCGGACATTCTATATCGCATGGTGATGGTCTCCATGTTGATTTCTCCTTTCACTCTGCTCTTTGATTAAAAAGAAATATCATCCTCGGGGAAGTCTTCCAGCTCCCGCCAAGGATCCTGGACTACGCCGTCAGGCTGCCGGCCGCGCTGCAGGTGCTTTTTCACCACCAGGCGCACATTGCCTTCCGTGCACAGAACCGGCTCGTCGAACCATACCATCTCACCCGGCTTGGCATCCTTCTTGCCCATTCGACTGGCAGGGCTTGCCAGCTTGTAGGCCTCGATTTTGCAGTCGCGGGAGGTATTGCCTGCGTGGGTCAGTGTTGCCTTGTATTCCATCATATCGCCCACATACACATCCTCCAGGATGTTGCAATCCGTATAGCCCAGGCACAAAGACTCATCGCCGTCATTCAGAATGATCTGCTCCGTCTCCACGTCGCCAATAAAATCCCACTGACGGCCGAAGGGAATCAGTCCGTCTGCATTTCCGGCGTCTGCCGTTGTCATGTTATAGCTCAAATAAGATACCAATCTTGCCATGATACATCCTCCCTATGAATCCCGGTCAGGTCAAAGACCTGCCATTAAATAATGCCCTCTTCGTGGAGCTTTGCTGCTTCCTCTTCGGTAATACCCCAAACCTCGCAGTTGTGCTGACCCAGGGTCGGCGCCGCAAAATCGACGGTGCCAGGGGTCTCGGACAACTTTGCTACAACGCCCTGGAAATACTGGTCCCCAGAAGTAGGATGCTGACAATGCACCATCATATTCCGCGCCTTGATATGGGGATGCTCAATGGCCTCCTTCATATTCAGGACAGGGCCGCAGGGGATCTTGGCCTCATCCATCATCTCCTCCAGCTCGGCCTTGGTAAACTGGCGGGTCCAATCCCGGATCAGATTCTGGAGTGCAGGGATGTAGTTCTTCACCCGCAGTTCATTGGTCATAAAGCGGGGGTCCTCCAGCAAATCATCACGCCCCATGACCTTGCAGAACTTGTCCCACAGGCGGTCATTGCCCACGCCCATTGCAATGTAGCCATCTTTGCACTCATAGACGTCGAAGGGTGCGATAGATGGGTCCACGTTGCCGTTGCGCTGGGAGATCACGCCGTCCATCACATAGTTGGGAATAGCGGTTTCCAGCATACTGAAGATGGTGTCCACCATGGATACGTCCACCAGCTGCCCCTCGCCGGTCTTTTCCCGGTGATACAGAGCAATCAGCGCACCAACAGCCTGGTAAATACCAGAGGCATGGTCCGCTACGGAAGGGCCGACCTTTACAGGGGCACTGTCCTGAAAGCCGGTAAGGTTCAGCATGCCGCCCATAGCCTGGGCCACAATATCGTAACAGGGTCGGTGGCTCATAGGGCTGTTCTGGCCAAAGCCGGAACCAGACACATAGATGATCTGGGGATTGATCTTCCGGATCGTCTCATAGTCGATCTTTAATTTCTCGGTGACGCCTCCCTTATAGTTTTCACAGAGGATATCTGCGTCCTTCACCAGATCATAGAACATCTGCAAGCCCTTTTCGGACTTCAGGTTCAGGGTTGCACCTCTCTTATTGCGGTTTGCATAGGCAAAAAATCCGCTCTCACCATCCTGATAGAACGGCCCCCAGGCACGGCACTGCTCGCCGTCCACAGGCTCGATCTTGATGACGTCAGCACCATAGTCGCCAAAAAACATCGTGCAGAAAGGACCGCTGAGCGCGGAAGTCAGATCCACAACCTTCAGCCCTGCCAGCGCTTTTTTCTTTTCACAAGCTGCCATTGATTTCTCCTCTCGTTTCTCTCGCTTTTCAATAGGTTTCGTAGACGAACTGTGCCACGGTGCTCAGAGGAGGATCGGGCAGCACGTCGATGGAGCTGGGATAGGGCGGATTCTCAGGAACCTCGATGATCTTGAAGGAACGGACCTCGATGAGGATCTTGCCCCCCTCAGCGTGCTTGATGCGGGCGATATACTCCATGTAGTCGCCGGCAAAGCAGGGCGCATACAGGCGGACCTTTTTGACCTTGGTGCAGTGGCCAGTGTTGCCGTACACCTTGGCCATCAGACGGTTGGCCGCATCGTTCATCAATGTGATGCTGCGAGCGCCGTTGACCACGCCGCCGCCGTAAAACACGTCTCTATCGGACATTCTATATCGCATGGTGATGGTCTCCATGTTGATTTCTCCTTTCACTCTGCTCTTTGATTAAAAAGAAATATCATCCTCGGGGAAGTCTTCCAGCTCCCGCCAAGGATCCTGGACTACGCCGTCAGGCTGCCGGCCGCGCTGCAGGTGCTTTTTCACCACCAGGCGCACATTGCCTTCCGTGCACAGAACCGGCTCGTCGAACCATACCATCTCACCCGGCTTGGCATCCTTCTTGCCCATTCGACTGGCAGGGCTTGCCAGCTTGTAGGCCTCGATTTTGCAGTCGCGGGAGGTATTGCCTGCGTGGGTCAGTGTTGCCTTGTATTCCATCATATCGCCCACATACACATCCTCCAGGATGTTGCAATCCGTATAGCCCAGGCACAAAGACTCATCGCCGTCATTCAGAATGATCTGCTCCGTCTCCACGTCGCCAATAAAATCCCACTGACGGCCGAAGGGAATCAGTCCGTCTGCATTTCCGGCGTCTGCCGTTGTCATGTTATAGCTCAAATAAGATACCAATCTTGCCATGATACATCCTCCTTGGCTTTCTTTTCCGTATTGCTCTGAACGCTCTATTGAGCACTCACTCTCATAAATTTCCCTCTTTTCCAGCTATTTTAGCCAAAATCAGCAGAAAAAGAGTCGGAGTCAAAACCCAGCCACTCCAGAGCGCTTTAGATTTTGACTCCGATTCATCATGGTTCAATCAGAAAACGACTCTGTGCCGCACTTGACTGATGGAGTTTGTAAGAACCTTCAATCCTCTGCGTCACACTTCAGCACGGCATTCAGCAGAACACTGGCACCCTCGGTGCAAACCTCGTCGCTGGTATGCTCAGGCTCGCAGTGAGACAGGCCCTTCTCGGAAGAAACAAACACCATGGTGGTAGGCAGCATATACGCTGCGAACTGTGCATCGTGGCCGGCACCACTGTGGATGTACTGATGTTTGGAGCCCAGCTCCTCGGCAGCAGCTTTCACATAGCCAACCAACTTCTCGTCGTAATAGACGGTATCGCGGCTCCAGGCGTCCTCGACCTCGCAGCGGCACTTCGCCCACTCGCGGTCGGCCAGACCATGAACAATGTCGTGGACCTTCTGCAGCAGCTCAGGATCGGTGTGACGGACGTCCACAGAGAAGTCCACATAGTCTGGGATCACAGTATGGACACAGGGATGGCACACGATCTCACCGGTGGTATAGACCAGCTCGGGATGACCCAACTTGTCGATCTCATCGTGCATGTAGCACAGAGCCTGAGAAGCGGCGTACAGAGCGTCGCTGCGGTCCTCCATGGGGAAAGTGCCAGCATGAGCGGCAACACCATAGAAGCGGACTCTTGCACAGAACATACCCAGGACACAGTTCACCACACCGATATCGTTGCCTGCCTTCTCCAGGATGGGGCCCTGCTCAATGTGCAGCTCAAACATCGCCTTGTAGTCCTTAGGGTTCAGACGGTTGGCCTCGTCGCCTTTGTAGCCGGATGCCTCCAGAGCGTCGCCAAAGGTCTCGTAGCCGTTCTCGATAGACTCGATAGGCTTAGACTTGAGAACAACTTCCTTCCTGAACTTGGGAGCAATGTTGGCAGGCAGATAATCGTTGCAAATCACGCCGGAGGACATCATGGAAGGCTCGTACAGGGACCCCTCCTCATTGGTCCAAATCATAGCGGTCAGCGGATGCTTATGGGGGATCTTCTCAGCAACCACGGTCTCCAAAACTTCCATAGCGCCCATGACACCCAGGATGCCGTCATAGTTGCCGCCGTTCTTCACGGAGTCACAGTGAGAGCCCATGACGATGCGCTGTGCAGTGGGATCGCTGCCGGGCAGGGTCGCGTACATGTTAGCCATATCATCGGTGGTGATCTCTGCGCCGATCTTGGTCATTCTCTCCACGAAGTATGCGCGGGCCTGCTTGGCTGCGTCAGACAGGGAATAACGAGTAATACCGCCGTGACCAGCGTCACCAAACTTGGAAAATGTATGGATCTTTTCGCTCATTCTGTCAAGGCTAGCTCTGTACATAATCAAAATCCTCTTTTCTGAAAATTTAATTGTTTTGGTAGGAACCTGTGCGATCAACGCAGGCTTCTCTTCACGAACTTGCCCCAGCCGGGCTCGCCGACGAATTCGCCGTTGTCATAGACCAGACGACCGCGGGAATAAGTCTGAACAGGATAACCGTGCATGGAGTAGCCCTCCCAGACCGTGTGGTCGTAATCAGAGTGCATGTTCCCGCAGGTAACAGTAAAGTCTTTCTCGGGATCGTAGATCACGATATCAGCATCCTTGCCCACAGACAGGGAACCCTTCTGCTTGCAGCCGAAGAGCCGCGCGGGGTTGGCGGAGCAGAGCTCGACAACCTTGGTGAAGGGGAGAACGCCGGCGTTTGCCTTGGCCAGCATATAAGGATACATATTCTCGATGCCGGCACAGCCGTTGGGGATCTTGCGGAAGTCATTGATACCCCAATCCTTCTCGCTCTGCAGGAACGGGCAGTGGTCGGTGGCGATGGTATCGATGTCGCCGCGCTTGATGGCTGCCCACAGGGCATCCTGGCTGTCCTTGCCCTTCATAGGAGGAGAACAGACGAAGTTACGACCATCTTCGCGCTTGTAGACGTCACATGTAAACTCCAGATACTGGGGGCAAGTCTCTGCGTAAATATGGTAGCCCTGCTCCTTGGCCTTGGACACCGCCTCAACGCCGCCCTTATTGGCCAGATGGGCAATGTAAAGAGGTGCGTCCAGGGATTCTGCCCAAGCAATTGCGCGCTTGTCAGCCTCTTCCTCGACGAACTCAGGACGGGACAGGTAGTGATGCCAAGCATCGGTCTTGCCTTCGGAGATGTACTTCTCCACCAGCATGTTTACCATTTCGTTGTTCTCAGCGTGGACTGCGATCAGAGCGCCGATCTCCTTGGACTGTTCCAAGACCTTATAGAACACACCATCGGAAACGCCGAAGTCATACACCATGAAGACCTTAAAGGAGGGAACGCCGAAGTCAACAGCTTCCTTCATGGAGGCCAGAAGATCGCCGTGGACATCCTTCACGCCAACATGGAAGGCATAGTCAACTGCGGCAACAGGAGCGCACAGGGCGTCTCTGCGCTTGACCGTATCGACCATGTTCTCGTCGAAATCCTGCATGGCAAAGTCAAACACGGTCGTCGTGCCGCCGCAGGCAGCTGCCCGGGTGCCGGAGCCATAACCGTCTGCAGAGGTGGTGCCGCCAAAGGGCATCTCCAAATGAGTATGGGCGTCGATAGCACCAGGCAGAACCAGCTTGCCCTCAGCATCGACAACCTTGGCTGCGGGGATGTTCAGATTGCTGCCGATCTCAACAATCTTGCCATCCTGAACTGCAATATCAGCCTTGAACATTTCCGATGCGGTTACGATCGTACCGTTTTTAATCAAAAGATCCATTTGTACACTCACCTTTCTCGTTTGTCTTTGAATTTCATATTGTATCTCTTCTTTGCGTACATCTTGCACATTTTGTTTTTTTGCACAAGCGCATCGGTCAGATTGACTTCCAGCGCAGAATCGTCCATTCTACTACAATCGCCTATGTTGACGGAAATTCTTTTGTGCAAATCAACCATCTATCTACGTTTTAGCATAAAAGTTCTAGCTGGTGGAAAGTCAAGTGGTACCTTCCATCTTTTTTTCATCGTTTTTCCGTTTTTTCTGTGAAAGTATCCCAAAAGTATCAATCCAAACCCTGCGATTCTTGACATTTTACCGATGTCTTATATAATAAGTTTATTATTCTACATTTTCTATGAGGATGGTTCAGCATGATCGAAAAGCCCTATTATACCATTGGTGAAGTCTCCGCATTATGCGGACTTTCCACCAAAACACTTCGGTATTATGACTCCATTCACCTAGTTGTCCCCCAGCAAAGAAACTCTGAGACAAACTACCGGTATTACACAAAAGAGCAGTTATTGACCATCTTTAATATCAAAAACCTTCAGCGTTTCGGCTTTTCTCTGAAAGAGATCGGAGACGCAATCGCCTCCGGCAACCCTCGGCTGATTGAGGAAGCCATTGAAAAAAAGATGGAGCATATCCAGCAGCAGATGGAGCAATTACAGGCGCTTTCTGTTGAAGGCTCCTGCTTTCTAAACCGCCTGAAAAACGGCGTCAGCATCCTGGACAGTATTCAGGAGCAATCCCTCCAGCACGGTCAGGTTACTCTGGAGTCCATTCCGGAAGTCAATCTCTTCTACAACCGCCAGTTGATGAAGAACTACAAAAACTCCGATGTCAATCTGGATCGCTGGTGCGACATCCTGGATACAGCCAATCGGCGGAATCTGACCATCAGCGGATCTGTTTTCGTTACATATGGAGGCGACAATCCCCTGGATAAGTTTCTGTTAAAGGATAACACCGTGGAATTCGCCGTGCAGGTGCAGGAATTCGGTGACGAATCTGAATTCCGGAAATTCAGCTGTCCCCTGGCGCTGACCGCCACTCATGTGGGGCCCTATAACACCATTCTCAATACATATATCAATATGCTGAACTGGACCACCGCCAACAACTACGAGATCTGTGGAAACTGTACCGAGGAATTCATTCTGTCTCCCTTTGATATTACCAATGACAACTGCCATGTGACCCGGGTTTTGATGCCCGTTAAAAAAATCGAGCCGTAACGGCCCGCACTCTCCCAGATCAAAAAAAGGATGCGGCAAGCGACGCATCCTTTTTTGATTCACTTTTGATGGAGTCAGGCTTCTCTATCAGCCGTTCGGCTCTTTTCGGCCAAACTTATCGAACACCCACTGTCCGCTTTTATCGCAGGAAAGGCCCAGTAAAATCCCCAGCAGAAGTGCCGGAATGATCAGTAGGCTGCCGCCCGCTGCAAAGGTGGAAAAAGATCCAAAAAAAGCGCCGGGGATGTACGAAAGAGCCTTGATCTTGCTCTGTATACACATGAAATACGTTGTGATGATGGACAAAATGATGGCGGCATATGGGAATGTCAGAACATGATTGCCCAGGTAAATTGAAATCAGCGCATAGGCTACTCCGCTCATAACGCTCCCCAAACAGGCAATGACACCCTTCATCCCCTTATCCGGACAGGCAAAATACGCCGTACAGCCGGAAAAGCCAGCCCAACTCAGAGCTCCCAGACCAATGGCATTTGCCAGAACACACCAGCCGCCACACAGAAGTGCGGTTGCTCCACCCAGCGCAACAATGAAACTCATAGAACACAACTCCTCTGCATTTTTATACTTGATCCCTGTTGTTTTGATCATCGCTTCTGATTCCCCGGACCTTTCACCCCCCTTTCCACTTTCAGTGTCAATGTTATAAAACGATTCCGGACCTGGTAGAGTGGTACCAGAAAATGCTGCTCCAGTACTTTGTTACATTTATTATAAAGAATCCCCTTCCGGAAAAGTAAATGTTGGCTTTGCCGTATTTTCCCATGCTTCTCACGAAAA
>JAHHSA010000051.1 GCA_020025475.1 Oscillibacter sp. | reverse complement strand
TAATATGCCCTTCTAGGGCTAGTGCAAACCACTAGTTTCACTAGTGGTTTTGATTACTTGAGCTGTTCAAATACGATCCAGTGCCGCCCCAGGCTTACCTCAATGGTTCCACCTGACATACGCTGATAGCCCCAGCCGATACCGAAATTGGATTGGTCATCCTGTTCGGGGGATGCGCTCCGCTCCACTGAGGAAGTGATTTCACCGTCCCATGTACCGCAGCGGCCATCCACGTCACTGTGTCGGCCGGTGCTCTGGTACAGCTTTCCCTGCACCTGAACCTGCATGGGAAGCGCATCTGGGGAAACTGTGGTCATATCTCCGGTTGGATCGGTCATGGTTCCCATGAAGAAGGGCACCCAGGTTTCCGTATCCACCAGTAGATAGACAAAGGGCTGATCCAGAAAAACCTCTCGAAACTCCTCCATCGGTGCTGCTCCGCCAACTGCTTCAACGGCAGTGGCAGCGGCTGCCTTGGTACCCTCTTCCGTCAGAGAGAAGAAGGTCTTGTGCAGGACTCGGTTGAGGAAAATATTCCCGGCATCAATGGACCCAAGGCCGGAAAAATCAGCCTGCGTTTCATCAAAGGCCAAGGGCATTCCCATGGCTCGGAGGATGTCCACCAGTTCCAATGTAGTGGTTGTCTCATACTTGGGAATGATGGTTTGGACGGAAACATCCTCCCGATTGCTCAGCAGCTCCTGGAGGCTCTGGCCGTCCAGCTGTCGGATCAGCTCCGCAGGGCTCCGGTTTTCCTTGGGCAGCAGGCCCACAAAGGCGTATTTGCCACCCTTGTAGGGCTTGACTACGCCGGTGGCCACGTCATTTTCCAGATACATGGCCTCCTCACTGTGCATCAGCTCCGTAGTGACCGGGGCACCGGTGCCGGTGAGGAACACGCCCTCCCGAATCTGCCGGGCCTCATAGGGCTCCTCCCACAGGCCGTGGAAGGCCAGTGCATTGACCAGCACCATCACCGCATCCGGCGAGAGCCGATCCAGAAGCTCCGGGATCATGCCGTCAGTCTGGGCTTCGACCCACCGGTTGATCTCCCGGCAGGCGGCGTCGTCCATAGCCGTTTGAAAGATGTCCGCATCGTAAAAATCGGTGCAGGTCTGCAAGAAATCCGGATTGACCGTAAAATCCTCCCGGTCTGTTACCCACAGAGAGTTGGCAGCCCGCAGCGTTGTTTTCTCACTCTCCGGGAGACCGGACCAATAGGCGGATAGCGCCTGATTCAAGGCATTTCGCTTCATGCCCAAAACCGACTCCATCTCAGTAAGAGTCTCACCGGCACCGCCGTTCACCGTCATGCCCAAAGCCGTCAGCACCGACAGGGGAGAAACCAGAATGCTCTGCCCGTCCTGGACGCAATGGTCCATCAGCCGCAGGCCAAAATCGGTAAGAAGGGCCGCCTGCTCATGGGCCAGAGGGGCCGCCTTGGCTGTTGAGGCAGGGGCAAGCTGTGCCGTCAGGTCCACGGCGCTCTCCGGGCGAAACTCCTGCTTTCCGCAGGCAGGTAGGGTCAACAGCATACCGGCTGCAAGAGCCGCCGCTGCAAGACGATGCTTCCATGCATATTTCATGGTTCCTTCACTCCTTTTCCACTGAAAACTCTTCCAGCTGTTGCGCCCAAACCGTATGGATGGTAGCAGGCTCGCCATGCCAGCTCACCCGGGCCCGATCCCCCAGACGGAAGGCGTCCAATTCTACATCCTCTGGCAGAAGAACACTGAGTACGGAGCCGTCCTCGCTCTGCATGGCCACAAGCCGGGCCTGTGGGTCGATGACGGTCAGTTTACCCTCCCGGGTCTGCAAATCAGCACCATCCCCAGGCGTCACCAACTGTGTTAGCAGTGCGGAAAGATCTCCCTCGGACAGGCCGGAGGTCAGCAGCTGCCAGCCCGTTTGACCGTCCATCCAGGAGGTAAAGAGACTGTCGCCCTCCCGGAATACATAGAGCTGCCTGTCGTTTACATCCGTGGCTGCCAGAGAGCCAGCCTGTACCGGCTCCGGCTGGACCGGGCTGATCAGACTGACCTGAGACAGGGTCAGCTCCACCCGCCTTGCTTCTGTCTGGTCGGTATAGAGGACCGTGTTGGCGTCAAAGTAGAGCGCTCCCCTGCCCTGGTCCCGCCGATAGACGCCAGGAGGCTCCTGCGAGGGAACGCGGCTTAGTTCGGGGAACAGGTTCTCGATAGGCTGCACGGCCTGATCGTAGGCCAGCAGTTCTTCCCCGCTCAAGGGAACAAAATCAGCGGCGTCCAGGCAGATCGGATTCATGGTTATGGGTACAAGCCGGGCGTCGTTGCACACCACCGCTGTCTTGCAGTTGTCCTCTGCGGGCTCTCCTGGCAGACAGCCGTCTGTGTCCGGCAACTCACCGTCAGCCTGTCCCGCAATGGCGCCGGAGCCGCCTTCCAGAGAGCCGCCGTACAGATTACCGCTCCACCACCACACGCCGACTGTCAATACTACCGCCAGACAGGCGGCCACCGGCATCCAGGTTCGGCTCCAACGCTGCCGGACTGTTTGGTGGGCAGCTTGAATGTAGGCGTCATCCAGTTGGCCCAAGGCCTCGTAAAGCTGTTCGCTGGTCATACCGAAATCCCCCTTTCCAGCAGAAATGCCTGCAGCTTCTTCCGCATCCGGCCCAGCTGCATGGTGACGGCGCCGCGGCTGATATGGTAACGTGCTGCAATGTCGCTGACGCTGTCGGTGTACCAGTACCGACAGACGAACATCCCCCGTTTTTCCGGGGAGAGGCCAGTGAGAAAGGCGTGAAGCGCCTGCTCCAATTCCTGCTGCTCCAACTGCTGCTCCACCGTCTCCTGGCCGGAAACGCAGTCCTCCAGTTCCTGCAGTACAGCGGGCAATTCTCCGCCGCCTCGCTTTTCTGCGTGGCCATGGCGGTACCGGCTCAGCGCCAGATTCCTGGTGATCTTCCCTAAGAATGCGGACAGAATTTGGGGCCACTGGGGCGG
Organism: Oscillibacter sp.; assembly: GCA_020025475.1. Taxonomy (GTDB): domain Bacteria; phylum Bacillota; class Clostridia; order Oscillospirales; family Oscillospiraceae; genus Oscillibacter. Next base: position 8,959 of record JAHHSA010000051.1, on the reverse strand, counting down.
CATGGCGTTCCAGGCGTGCAGGTAGGTATCGTTGACACACTCCTCGGTATCCCGCCGGTCGTCCAGAATATTCCGGGCAATGGCCGTGCAATAGGGACCGTATCGGTCTGCTGTGGCCGGGATGGCTCCTTCATCTCGGTCCCAGTATAGCTGAATGATCTGGTCGTCCTCCATTGGGTTCACCTCGTCTCTGAAAGTTCTTCTTACTCTGATAGACGCCGTCTGTCCGGAAATGTCACGCTTTTTCCCCATCATAGCACAGAAAAACTGTTTCATAAATTCTTAAGATATTTCCCACTTTCTAATTCATATTTGTCTTGCTATGATAAGTGCAGGAGAGGGGGAGAACAGACATGTACAATATTCTGATCTGCGATGATGACCCCGATATTGTGGGTGCGCTGAAGATATATTTGAACAGCCCGGATTTCACGCTCTATGAGGCCTCCACCGGCCTGGAAGCCCTGGAGCAAATGGAGCAGCAGGAGATTCATCTGATCCTGATGGATATTATGATGCCCAAGTTGGATGGCATCTCCGCCATGGTGAAGATCCGAGAGAAGAGCAACGTGCCGGTGATTCTGTTGACTGCCAAAAGCGAGGACACGGACATTATTCTGGGCCTCAACACCGGGGCTGATGACTACATCACCAAGCCCTTCCGGCCCGTGGAGGTGGTAGCCCGGGTCCGATCCCAGCTGCGGCGCTACACCCAACTGGGCGGCCACGAAGCCAAAGCCGGCAGCTATGTGATCGGCGGCATTGAGCTGGACGACGAGAAGAAGCAGCTGACCGTGGACGGTGAGACCGTGAGTGTGACGCCCAAGGAGTTCGACATTCTGAAGCTGCTCATGTCCCACCCTGGCAAGGTCTACTCGCCTCAGGAGATCTACCGATCCGTCTGGAAGGAGGACCCGCTGTGCAGCGAAAACACGGTGGCCGTCCATGTGCGGCACCTGCGGGAGAAAATCGAAATCGACCCCCGGAATCCCAGATATTTAAAGCTGGTCTGGGGTCAGGGCTACAAAATGGAGGAGACAAGATGAAACGGGAAAAGGGTTCGATGCTGGGCAGCACAGCCATGAAGCTTCTGGCCGCCGTTTTGGTGCTGGTGTTTGCCGTCATCACCGCAGGCGGCGTCGCCGGAGCGGCCTTCATGATCGACGAGGGCGTCTATTTTCAGACGGAAGAGGAAATGCGGGAGTGGCAGTTCCAGCGGGAGGCGGAACAGACCGCCCAGTCGGCAGTCTACACCTACTTGTTCAGCCCGGAGGAACAGGATTGGGATCGCCAGTTCGCCCACACCAACGTGATCGGTTTGAAGATCCGGCCCGCAGACAGGACGCTGGCCTGGGGCGATACTACAACGGTGACGCCCTACCGGGCCGTGTTCCGCTATGAGGAAACCCCAGACGGCGACTTTCAATACTGGCTGCACGGCAGCGCTATCCCCCACCCCGAGCTTCCTGAGGAAGAGATGGAAGCCTACCAGTCCGCAGAGGTAGAACTTTATATCAGCTCTACATTGGAGGAACGGGACGGCTTTTACTGGCTGGACCTGCTGGTTACCGCCGCCTACGCCCTCCGGTACTGGGTGTTTGTCCTCATCGCACTGGCCCTGGCGGGCACCATCTGGTGCTTCGTTTTTCTGATTCGATCTGCCGGACACCGGAAGGGCTTCGAGGGCATCCACCCCTGGCCCACCGTGAAAGTTCCGACGGACCTCTGGTACGCGGCGACGGGCCTGGGCCTGTTTCTGCTGATCGAATTCGTGATGGAGGGCTTCTTCTACCGCCCCATGGGGCCGTGGTTCCTGATCCTGGGTGGGCCGGTCATCTTCTATTGCCTGCTGTTCCTCTGTATGGAGTTTACCATCCGGTGCAAGGTAGGCGGCTTCTGGAAGCACACAGCCCTCTACTGGCTGGGCATTCGGGTACTGCGGCTCCTGCGGAAAATCGGCGGCAGCTGCAAGGAACTTGTCTTGCAGCTGCCTCTGATTTGGAAAACGGCACTGATTTTTGTGGCCGTTAGCGTGCTGAACCTGATTTTACTCTGCTTCAATTATGGGGAGCTGGACAACCTGATCATCCTGTGGTTCTTGGAAACTGTGTGGCTTTTCGCTGCGGTGATGACCCCAGCTCTGATGATGCGGAAGCTGCTGCTGGCCGGAAAGCGGCTGGCCGAGGGCGATATGACCCACCAGGTAGATACCTCCAAGCTGGCGCTGGACTTCAAGACCCACGGAGAGCATCTGAACCACATCGGCGAGGGCATGGCCGTGGCGGTGGACCAGCGGCTGAAAAGCGAGCGGATGAAGACGGCGCTGATTACCAATGTGTCCCACGACATTAAAACGCCCCTGACCTCCATTATCAACTACTCCGACCTGATCTGCAATGAATCCTGCGACAACGAGACGATCACCCAGTACGCGGGGGTGCTGCACCGCCAGTCCGAGAAGCTGAAGCGGCTGATTGAGGATCTGGTGGAGGCCTCCAAGGCGTCCACTGGAAACATGGAAATCAACCTGGCACCCTGTGATGTAGGCGTTGTGCTCACCCAGGCAGTGGGGGAGTACGAGGAAAAGCTCAGCGAGAAAAACCTGGAGCTGATCACCCGGAAGCCGGAGACTCCCGTGACGATCCTGGCAGACGGAAGACGGCTGTGGCGGATCTTCGACAATCTGATGGTGAACATCAGCAAGTACGCCCAGCCCGGTACCCGGGTCTACCTGACCCTGGAGGAGGATGGCGACGCTGCCCGGATCTCCTTCCGGAACATCTCCGCAGCGGTGCTGGACGTCTCTCCTGAAGAACTGCTGGAGCGCTTTGTCCGAGGGGATGCCTCCCGCACCTCCGAGGGCAACGGCCTGGGCCTCTCCATCACCAAGAGCCTGACGGAGCTGCAGGGCGGCACTATGGAGGTGTCCATCGACGGCGACCTTTTCAAGGTGGTGCTGTCCTTCCCCAAACAGGGGATCGCAAACCAGGAGTGAAACCATGTGCCAGAAGATTTATAGGGTCTGGGAGGATGCCATCCACCGCATTGCATCCTTTCATCCGGTAGAAGCGGGAATCAAAAAAGAATTTACCAATCGTGAGCATTTCATGGGCTATCTGGCAGAATTGCAAAATCGGGGCTTCCGCTTTCAGTAGAGGATGGAAGCAACGGCACTGTTCGCCGACCAAGCTTTCATGAACAAAACCATGATGAAAAAAGAGTCTGCTTTGCACGATAGGCAAAGCAGACTCTTTCTGTCATTGGTAGGCTTTTTCGGTTGTAATCATGTCAATCCCATGATAAATGTAGCCAGTGCCAAAATGGGGAACAGGATCCATTGTAGATAGCGGGTTCCAAGTTCCCATTCCGAGGGTTCTGCGCGGTCAACATCCTGGATGCGGAAGGACAGATTCCATCGGAATAACTCGTCGGCATACAGGATTGTCATGGCGGTTAGAACACAGAGGAATACGCCACCGAACCATGCCAGGCCAACGCCCTTGTGGGTCAGTTCGGGACCGTAATGGAGCGTGACGATGGTGGTCAAAGAGGGGGCCATGGGATCGATTTCGTTCCCGTTCCCGTCGTACAGGGTCGTTCCATCACTGATGGCCACATTCACTTCGTGGGATTTCAGATCACCCTCTTCATCGAACAGCCAATAGGAGCCATCGTCCATTTGGATCATACCGCCGCGAAACAGGAGTTCGTCATCCCGGAGGATCTCCAGGCCTGTCATCCGGTCAGCTAGTTCCTCGGCCTTTGGAATTGCGCTGGGGTCCTCCCGAACCAGATAGGAGCCATAGTCTGTTGTGCCATAGGTGAACCGGATCGTGCGGTCGGCGGAGATGGTAAAAGCGGCGGTTTCTCCGCCGATCTTCCCAGAATAGATCGTTTTACCGTTTTCCTGACTGGGAACCAAAATGGTGTCCTGATACAGAAAACCCTTCCGGGAAATCACATAGGGATAGATTGCTGAAAAAATCAGGATCATGGCAGCCAATAACAGAAGAATTCCCTTCTGAAACTTATCCAGTGCTTTGAGACGTTCCATCCTGTCAGCCTCGCTTTCTATCGGAGAATATGGAAACAATCAACCGGTTACGTTCAGTGTATCACCTTTCTGGACTAAAGCAATGACAATCCAATTACAATCACAGCAATTCAGCACCTCGATATACGGAATGTCTTTTCCTCCACAACGACAAGCGCCCGGAGGCATTGCCTCCGGGCGCTCCTGCTTGCATTATTGGAATTTGTAGCCTTGATTTTGCAGCTGCTGCAAGTAGTTCAAAAAGAATTGGTGGTCGAGAAAGTGCTGCTCACGAAAGCCCTCCACAGGATGGAAGGACGCAACACGGCAGGCATCGCAGAGCCAAACGATATACGACTGTCCCATCGAATCACCTCTCTACCAAGAGCGTTACGGTTTTCCGCTCTGTATCCACCCGGTAGTGATGGGTCTCCGTGGCGCCGGTATCGTCCAGAGGCACTGTCACCTGATAGAGGAAGCCGTTGTCCCCGTAGCCGCCCCACTCCTCCGGCTGAAGAATGTGGACCGGGTCCGACATGGGCAGGGGCAGCAGTGCCTGTTCGCCATCCGGGAAGCGGACCATCAACTGGTACTGCTCCCGGTGGGGTGTGCCCACCAGCTCCTGCAAATACAGGAGGCTGCCGTTATCAAAGACGCTGACTCGGCTGGGCCAGACATAATCCTCTACCCTGCCCTGGGACCGGCACCAGTCCAGCCGTTCCTCGTAGGTCATGGGGTCTGGCGTCATTTCCAAGGGCTTATCCTGATAGACCACCTCTGCGGTATTTTGGAGCTCTGCTTCGGCGGCATCCCAAGTGCCAAGATCGGTAAATGCCCCATCCCGGTAGGCGTAGAGATGGGCTTCCCCATGTTTCTGGGCGATCAGGTGGTAACGATGCTCCGCCGACAGTAGGGCCGCCCCACGGCTTCCGGTGACAAAGCGGGCCTCATAAGTAGGAAGCTTAGGCTGCTGCAGCTGGCCGTCGTAGAAGTCATAGAGGCAAAGATCAGGGCCGTAGAACCAGGCTTCCAGGAAGCCGTCGCCGTCCACATCCACCAGATGGATGCCGTCAGGCGGGTATTCCCGGGCGGCCATGAGCCAGGTGTACAGCTCCGGGTCAAGATATGTTCCCCGCTGGAGCCGCGCCTGCAAGGGGCCGCGGCCGTGATACTGGACCTCCACCATGCCGGGGGTCTCGTCCGAGGCCCGGAAGCCAAGGCTCTGGGTCTGCTCCCTCCAGCGGAGCTGGAAGGTCCAGTCCTTTTCGGCGGGCTCCTCCTCCCAAGTGTGCAGCTGCAAGGCCGGATTCACCAGCCGGTCCGGCGTGAAGGCGGGAACGCCCCGGGTCAACTGGCCCTCGTCCTGGTGCCACAGCTCACAGGGCAGCTCTGCCCAGTCCCTGGTCCAGCGCAGGGAGGCCAGGGCCTCGTGAAGGCCGCTGGGGACATGGATGCGCTCATCCACCGTGAAGCTCTCCGCCATCAACTCCAGCACCTGGGGTTCCAGCTTGGGATAGGGAGACCAATGGCTGTCGATAGCCTCCGGGTTCCACTGAATCAAGACCCGCCAGCAGCCGCCATCCGGCTTTTCAAAGAAATAGTACCGGCTGACGCCCTCCGGGGATCTGGGAGAAGCCCAGATGTACCAGTTGCCGCCCCGGAAGCTGCCCTCCACAGGGGCGTAGCCTTGTTTTTTGCAGACGATCTGTCCTTCCTCGATGGATTGGGTAAAGCTGTCCACAGTAAAGAAGGAGCCGGTGCCGTAGGCGGACTCCCAGCGGTCTTCCCAGAAGCCCTCGCTGTGGGTCCAGGTGTCGGAGGGTGCATAGAAATACCAGCCGTCGCCGTTGATCCGATAAACGGGGTATGCGCCCATGTAAGCCTCCTCGGGATAGTGGATTTGCTCCTGCCAATCCTGCACCAGAAGCGGCAGCTCCTCTTCCAGACCGTTCTGCCGGACGTACCAGTCGTATAGGGCGTCGTCCCAGGAATTGTTGTAAGCCAGAAATCCTGTTCCGTCAATGTCCAGGGTATCCTCCAGCACATCTAGACTGCCGTCGGGATAGGTGCGGGTCACGGCGATTCGCTGTCCGCTGCCATGGTGGAAGCCCTCCTCGTCGGTGTAGCTGCCGCCAACCCAGCCCACGTCCTCCGAATCGTACCCATTCAGGTTAAGCTTGCTGGCCAAGGCGTAACGCCAAACAGACAGAATCCCACCAGGGTCCAAATCCGACTGCTTTCCAGCCAGCGCCAAACCATCTACCCGGACCTCCAGAACGGGAAAAACTACGCTCTCTACCTCATCGGATACTTCGTCCCAGGCGGGAAGTTCCAGCGTTTCCGGATGGTCCTCTACCTGCTGGGCCACATAGTCCTCAAAGGTAGCATACTGCCCCACCTGCTTCTGCTCCGGATTGGAGGCGCAGGCGGCCACCAAGGCAACACAGGCCACAGAGGAGAGCAGCACCACCCAGGTGCGGGGCTTCTTCCAGTTCAGGACGTTGGTAATACGGCTGCGGGTGTCTCCCTCGCCAAAGGCCAGGGGCGCTGTCACCAGTCTGTGCCCAGCGGCCAGCTTCAGAAGGGACTGGGCGTAATCCGCCTGAATCCCGGTGCCCAGCTTCCGCACCACCGCTTCATCACAGCTCATCTCCATATCCCGGGCGGCCAGAACAAAGCTCAGCCACACGAGCGGATTGAACCAATGAAGGGCCAGCGCCAGAAAGGCCAGCAGCTTCCATACCGGGTCGCCCCGCCGGATGTGGTGCCGCTCATGGGCCAGAATGTAGGTCTGTTCCTCGTCTGCCATAGAGGAGGGCAGATAGATCCGGGGCCGGACAACCCCGGTGACGAAGGCGGTTTCTGCACCGTCCGAGAGATAGATGTTGTCCCGAAGCCGCACCGCCCCGACCAATCGCCGGTGAAGCCGCAGCAGAGAGATTGCACTGTAGATCAGTAAGGCCAACAGCCCCGCCAGCCAGACCCAGGGCAGAACATCTATGGCGGACAGGGACGCAGCAACTTCCTCCGCAGGGGGTGCTTCCGGCGTTGGCATCACTGCGGCAGTGCCGTTTGCTTCCGGCGTCACCGGAGACGGTGCAGCGGTCGGCTTCTGCACAGGAGGAATGTACTCCACAGACGTCACATAGCCGGAGCCAGAGGACGCAACCGGCGCATCCAGCGCCCCCAGCAGGGAAAAGCCGGAGGTCAGGGATACCGGGCAGAGCAAACGAAACAGTACCACTGCCCACAGCACATAGGAAAAGATCCTGGGAGCCCGCTTCAAAACAAGCCGGGCCAGCAGCACAGCCAGAATCACCGGAATTGCTGCCATGCTCATGTTCAGGATCGCAGGGAACAGCAAATCAAGGGCTGCTTTCATGTGGACTCACGTCTCCTCTCGTCGATCAACGCCTGGAGCTGGTCATATTCCTTCTGACTGAGCTTCTTCCGTGTGGTAAATGCCGCCACAAAGGCGGGCAAGGAGCCGTCGAAGGTCTCCTCTACAAACTGCTCGCTTTGGCAGGCAGCAAACTCCTCCTTGCTCAGGAGGGAAGTCACTGTGCCGCCCTCGTTCTGAAAAATTTCTCTCTGGCAAAGCCGTTTCAGGATGGTGTAGGTGGTAGATTTTTTCCACCCCAGTTTTTCTCCTGCCAGCTTCACCAGCTCCGTGGATGAAAGGGGCTCGTTCTCCCAAATGATCTCTGCAAACTGCGCTTCCACAGCGCCTAACTTCAATTCTGCCATGTGATCGCCTCCGACAGTCTACTAGTAGTAGTCCTCTTCTTACCTGTAGTCTACTGCAAGTCGACCTCTCCGTCAAGAGGAAAACCAAATATAGCTCATATCAGTCAAGTTGTCTCAAACCGGAGCTTTGCACCGATGCAGAAGAGCCTGCTGCAGAATGCAAAATCTGCAGCAGGCTCTGTTCGTTTGTTCTTTCTGTGGAGAAAAAGCCTGGGGTTAGTCATCGTCCAGCCCGTTTTGAGCAACAAAGCGGTCGTACTGCCACTCCGGTCCGTCTGAGAGCAGTTCCAACAGTGTCTGCTGCAGTTCGGCCTTCTTCATCCTGCCAATGTACCGGCAGACACGCTCATAACAAGCATCCTCGTAGGCCTGCTCTGCCTCCTCTTCGGCTTGGACTTCCTCCAGCAGGCGCTGCGCCTCGTCGGGGAAGGCAGTGAGGTATACTGCGACCATGTGCTTGCAGACGATCTGCCTTCCACTGGCATGGGGGCAGCTACAGCTGCTTTTTCGCGGATGGCGCAGGTCCAGCGTCACCTCATAGGGCTTCGGGACCGTGCCCTGCACAGTGGCGGAATAGCAACCATCCGCCTGCCGGTGCAGATCATGGACCTTTCCGGCGGCGTAATACTCATATCCGCGCCAGACGGAATTCCTGCTGGCGCTTTCCAAAACACCCATAGGTGTCGCTCCTTTCTGCGATACCGGTCAGAATGACCTCGGGATCACCACCGCCACCACTCTCGCTTCAACTCCTTGTCCTTTGCATCCGCACCGTGATTTCTTGTGCCAAGACAAGGGTCCTTAGCCGCAATGGTGGGGTCAAACCAATCGGCCTTTCCCTCTGCCCAACTGATAAAATCTGTTTCTTCCTCGGAAAGAGACTCCTTCTGTTTCATGGCGTCCACCATAGCCCGAATCTTGCAGGCGGTGTGGTAGTCCTCCGCCATGTTCACCAGGGCACTAGTTCTTTTGGCTTCCCTGTCGTATCTGCGGCGAAGTTCTTCCTTTCGCTGCCGCTCCTCCTCTGCTTTGCGGGCTCGTTCCTCCTGCTCTTCCCTGACCAGCCTTGCGTCATGAATCGCGGCAGTCAGGGAGATGAGCATATCACCCAGCCGCTCCTCCAGAGGAGTCTTCGCTGTGTCATGGTAGTGGTATTTCCCGCCGATACTGACGCTGAGA
>JAHHSA010000050.1 GCA_020025475.1 Oscillibacter sp. | reverse complement strand
TGCCTTTTTTCAGGAGGTAAAACGTCTCCGCAGGGCCTCCCACAGCTCCACGGTTTTGAATTTCAGCACGTAGCCGCGATCTTCTTCTGTGATGAGGCTCACCTGTTCCGCACTCAGTCCCGCTGCCAGTGCGCAGGCAGGGACCTCCGATGCTGCCGCGGTGCACAGCGGTGGAAATACCACGCACCACCAGTTGCGTCCCGCCGCGTCCCCAATCAGGATGCGCAGCGCCAGATACTCCCCGGCAGGCAGGGTGAACCCCTCATATTCCCGTGTGGGGAACTCTGTGTTTTCCAATTCTGCCGTCACCGGATAGTCATAACCATTGGCCAGGACTTCCTCCTGGGCAATGCGTTCCAGTTCCAGAATATTGCCCCGCAGGCGTGCTTCCGCTTCTTCCCGGTCCGTGGATTGCTCCAGGATCTCTGTGGTCCGCTCCAGTACCTTGTCCCGGACCTTCAGCTTCAACGCCTGATCCTCATCAGAATCAGAGTTTGCCAGCACATGGAGCCGCACCACCTTATCCGCCAACGCATCACGGGTGTGGAGGGCCAGGCTGCCGGTGAGCAGCCACACAGCCAATCCCGCCAGCAGAGAGAGTTCGATCAAATGAATGGTTTTTTGTTTCATACCGCATTCCGTCCTTTGCTATGTATGCCCTTGAGGCTTTAACATCAGCATGGACAAACAGATGCGGTTTTATTCCAAGGTATCCAATTTTGGAACGGGAGCGGCTATAAATGTCTGCGGCCACTGCTGTCTGAGCTGCTCTGCCACCCGATTCGCATCCTCCTTCTCCCGGAAGATGGCAAACACGGTGGGTCCTGAGCCGCTCATGGCGGCATTCAGGGCTCCTAGCTTCCGGAGGCGGTCCTGAATGGTAAAAACCTCCCGGCAATTCTGCGGGAGCAGTTCCTCAAAAACATTGCAGAGCCGTGCCGCCACACCGTCCAGATCTCCGGCAGCCAAAGCTGCCTGCATACCATCTATGTCAGGACGGCGCAGAAATGCGTTCGACCGCACTTTGGCAAACAGCTCTCCGGTAGGGATGCCAAACTCCGGCTTACAAAGCACGAACCAGCAGGACGGAAGGGGCGGAAGATCGGTCAGGATTTCTCCTCGCCCTTCCGCCAGAGCTGTACCACCCCGCACGCAAAACGGCATATCGCTGCCTACTGTAAAACCAATGCGTTCCAGGGTTTCCGTTGGCAATTCCGGGGCAAATTCCTGCCGCAGGCATCGCAGCAGAGCAGCTACATCCGCACTGCCGCCGCCCAGGCCCGCATAGGCCGGCACAATTTTATCCAAGGTGACGGAGAGCCCCGGAGTCTCCCGGCCAATCTCCCGAAAAAATGCCCGGATGGCCCGCTCCTCCAGCGTCTCTTTTCCCGCCGGCACAAACTTTCCGGCGTGGAGAGCAAAGCCGCTCTCCTGGCTCTCCACAGTGACACAGTCTCCCAGTGAGAGCGTCTGCATCACCATTTTCATATCATGGTATCCGTCCGGACGGCGGCGCAGAATATCCAGTGCCAGATTCACCTTGCAGGGTGCCGTTCTCGTCTGTGCATTCATCTGCTTCTCCGAGGTCCTTCTAGGTCACAGTGCAGCCTTGATGGCTGTCAACAATTCTTCATAGTTCTCACAGGTGGCGATATCCGGATTCTCTGCCTTGATCTCGTCAGTGCTGCGGAACAGGAAGCCCGCCTTACTGGCCCGGATCATTGCCAAATCATTATAGCTGTCGCCGCTGACAACAGTATCATAGCCCATGGATTGCAGGGCCCGCACTGTCGTCAGCTTGGTCTCCGGACACCGCATATGAATTCCGGTGATCTCCCCGGTTTCCGCCACCTCCAGAGCATTGCAGAAAATGGTGGGGCGGCCCAGCTTTTCCAGCAGGGGTTTGGCAAATTCCTCAAAGGTATCGCTGAGGATCACCACCTGAGTGATGGATCGCAGTTCCTCCAGAAATTCTCTGGCTCCGGGAAGCGGCTCCATACCAGCAATCGTCTCCTGTATTTCCCGCAGGCCCAGGCCGTGTTTCTTCAACACATCCAGCCGCCACTGCATCAGCCTTTCATAATCCGGCTCCTCCCGGGTAGTCCGATTCAATTCCGGAATACCTCTGGCCTCAGCAACCTCCATCCAGATTTCAGGGATGATCACACCCTCCATGTCCAGGCATACAATATTCATAGGACTGCTCCTTCTTTCGCTCGCCCCTCATCCGGGGCAAAATTGATATTGGGAGCATTATACCAGACCAGCCACCGCATTTCAACGCAGACGTGAAGAATGATGATGCATGATTTTTGAAAACATGGCAATTCTAATGTAAAATCCCTGTCTCAGACAGAATGGAGGATGTTTTTTGGAAATTCTCGATAAAATCGCATTGACACTGGTCATCATCGGCGCACTGAACTGGTTAGGAATCGGACTGTTTGCGTTCAACGCTGTGGCTGTTTTTTGCGGTTCCTGGACCATGCTGCCCCGCATAATCTACACGTTGGTGGGCATTGCGGGTCTGTGGTGCATCTTTTTTCTGATCAGAACCTGCACAGCTTCACAGCAGTAACCCCCGTGACATATTTTTAGAAGTTCTGTCAGTTCCCTCACCACGCACACTACGAGGAGTCGGGCAGCTTCGCATGAGAGCCGCAAACTAAGGAGGGCTGCCTGTCAGGCAGCCCTCCTTGCATGAATCGGTTTTTTGATTGAGCGCCGTTCCATCGCCCTCATTTTACCTGCAATTCCTGAATGAGCTTCTCATCGGGATTGACGTACATCGTCTGGTAGGTCGTATAGATCACCATGCCAGGCCGTCCGCCTGCGGGTTTTTTTACAAATTTCACCGGCGTATAGTCCACTGGCACCTTGCCGCCATCCCGTCCCTGAGAGTACCAGGCCGCAATCTTGGCTGCCTCGGAGAGGGACTGGTCATCCGGCTCCTCACCCCGTGTGCAAAGAATCACATGAGAGCCGTGAATCTTCTGTGTATGAAGCCAAAGATCCCGGTGGTCCGCAGTTTTGAGCGTCAGCTGGTCATTTTGGTGGTTATTCCGTCCCACCAGAACACGGTATCCCCCAGAGGTCCGGAACTCCCGGGGACGAGCCACCCGCTTCATTTCTTTTTTGCCCTTGGTCTGCTTGCGCAGGAAACCGGCATCCCGCAATTCATTGCGGATATCAATGAAGTCCTGTTCCGTCTCCCCCTCGGCGATCTCTTCCAGCACACTTTCCAAGTAATGAAGATCCCGTCGCGCAATCTCCATCTGTTCACTGAGATACTTCTCTGCCGTTTTGGCCTTGGTGTAACGCTTATAATACTTGGCTGCATTCTGCTGCGGCGTCATCAGCGGGTCCAGCTGCACGGTGATCTCCGGACAGCCCTCCTCATAGTAGTTCTCGCAGACCAATTTGGTGCTGCCGCGCTCCATCCGGTAGAGATTAGAGGTAATGAGGTCGCCGCAGATCCGCAGGCGGTCCCGATCCTGAGTAGCCGCATAGTCCTTTTCCTGCAAAGCCAGCTTCCGGCGCAGTCGATCCCGGGCAGTGGTGGCTGTCCGGATTAAATCTGCACCCCGCTGGCGCACCCGCTCCTGCCGCTCCCTCGCCTCATAGAACTCATCCAACAGGGCCGAGAAACTGTCGCAGCGCTCCGTGACCACCGCTTCCCCATACTGGGTAATGGGCAGTGCGGAAAACTCAAAGGGGTGTCCGTCCCGATACAGACATAGCGGCGTGAACCGACTCTTTCTCACCGCGTCGATCAGCTCCTGCATAACAGACCAAAAGCGCAGCCTCCCCTCTTCGTCCAGCGTGAAAATTCGGCTGTCTGTGTCGCCGGTAGTGCGGTACGCCACCTCACGGGCCATCAGGGGAGAGATGCCAAAATAGTTTTCCAGCAAGAAGGCATCCAACTGATGCTCGGAATTCTCCTGTGCAAGCTTGTCAAGGAAGGCGTCCTCCGTCTCCTCCAGGAAGGGCAGCCGATCGGAGGCTGCGGGAGGGGTATAAAAAAGTCCCGGCAGCACCTGGCGGCTGGCAGACATATCCGCATCCACCCGGCGCAGGCAGTCGATGATCCGCCCCTCTCCATCCAGAAGGATCAAGTTGGACCGGCGCCCCATGGCCTCCAGCACCAGTGTGCGCTTTCCGGGCTGGCCAAAATCATCGGTAATATCCAGTTCCAATCGCACCATGCGCTCCAACTCCGGCTGGACAATGGCCGCCACGCGGGCACCTACCAGATGCTTGCGCAGCAGCATACAAAACATGGGTGGCTCCGCAGGGTTGTCCCGCAGCAGCCGTGTCAGCTGCATCCGGGGTGCGCTGGCACCTACATGGAACAGCAGACGCTTGCCGCCCCGCAACACCAGGATCACCTGGTCCCTGGCAGGCTGCTGGACCTTGTCGATCCGAAGCTCCAGGAGCTCAGGTCGCACCTCGTCCACCACGGCTTGCAGCGAAATCGCATCCATTGCCATTGCTTATTCCTCCATCATTTTGCAAAAGAGTTCATTGATCCGTGCCTTCTCCCCACGCAGATAGAGCCAGCCGAACAGCGCCTCCAATGCTGTGGCGGAGGCATACTGGGCACGGCTGGCGTGAGGTGGAATGGAGTGGACCTGGGCATTGCGGCCCCGCTTATAGGTCGCCAGTTCCTCCGGTGTCAGATCCGGCAGGATCTTCTCCGCTCTGGTGGCCTGAGACTCAGCACAGACGATTTCCACTGTCGCCCGGTGAAGACCCTTGCCGGTGGCCTTGCCGTGGGCACACAGCCATGTGCGCACCAGCACCTCAAAGACCGCATCGCCCATGTGGGCAAGTCCAATGGAGCTGATGGCACGCAGGTCGTCGTCCTGCATCATAGGTTCAAAATAATTTTCCATGGGTTTCTCCTCATTTTCGGAAATTCAGAGGATATTATATCACATTCTCCCCCGTTTGTCACCCTCCCCTTCTGTACAAAGGAAACCGCCCCGAAGCTTCGGGGCGGTTCTTTATTATGAACAATCAGCAGCCGCAGCCATTGCCACAGTTGTTGCCGCAATCGCAGCCACAACCGCCACAGTTGTTGCCGCAGTTGCAATTGCAATTACAGCCGCAGCCATAGCCATAGCCGCCGCCATTGCCACAGCAGCAGAACACGATCAGCAGCAGAATGATAATCCAGCAGCAGTTGCCTCCACCAAATCCGTTGTTACAGCACATATCTCGGGACCTCCTATGAATTAGTGGCCGCCGAAGCGGTCTCAATCCATAGTATGCGCCCCCCCCATATTGGTGCGTGCTTTCTCAGAAAATTCGGCTGGACCGAACCAGGTTCTGTGCATCCAGCAGTTCCGGATGGGTAAACACACCGGCTCTTTCCAGGGTCTCCCCCAGTGTCAGGCCAGTTTCAGCCATCACGGCGTCCAGGGCGTAATAGGAGATGTACACCAGCTCTGCCCGCAGGAAGGGGTCCCGCTGCAGCATAGCCGCCTCTCCCATGGTGAGCACGCCAGCCTGCACGGCCCGATCCAGTGTATCGGCCAGATGAGTATTCGCCGGGGAGCTGTGGCCGGTGGCACGCAGGACAAACTCCGTATACTGATTGGCATTGACCGCTTGGCCGGGTTTGAATGCCGTAGCAGTATAGCCATTGGTATACCCCTTTTCATAGGCATAGCCGACATACTTTTCCGCCTGAGAGCCCTTTTCAATGTCCCGGAAGGGTGTGGTGCCAGTCCAGTTCAGAGCCCTTTCCTCTTCTCCCAGAACGCGCACAAACATAATGAGTGCCTGCAGCCGGGTCGGCGACTTTTCCAAATCGTAGCCTTCACCATAGCCAGTATAGCTGCCGCGGAACAGATGCAGCTCTTTCAGGGCAGCGGCCATGGCATTATAGTCCACACTGTCAGAATTGCGGAAGGAATACGGTCCCTGATAGCTCAACACGGCGGTCTTGGAGTTCACTTCGAACAAGGCAGCCGTGTCCTCGGCCACCAGGTATCGATGATCCTGCTTCAAGACTGCTCCGTCGGGCACTGTTGTGCCGGTTGTGACATCCACCACCGCACCTCCGGAATGGCTGACACAGACCTGACCGGCCAGCACCAGAACTCCAGTGCCGGTGGATGCCTGCAAAACATCGCCCTGCTTCACTCTCTTCTCCGTCCAGACGGACGCGGAGGCGCCGCTCTGAGCAAAGGACTCCCCTGACAGAATCAACTGATCCGATACGTCCAATTTTGCATCGGTCTCCTTTTCAATCCTGTCAGTAAAAATTCCCGTCAGATAAGATAGAGACGCAAGAGGGTCTTCGGCACCGCCTGCAGCGCCCGCCCACATCACTCCGGTGAGCAGCAGGCAAATGGACAGCGCAATGGCTGTTTTCTTCATAGTATGGTCCTTTCCCGTTTACATACCGCACATCTGTCAGCGATTGGCAATACGGTAGCTCAACGTCAACAGGCTGTCTGCGAAATGGATATTCTCAAACTTCACATCATCCACGGTGCTGGTAAGCTCCACATTGGTGAAGTTCCAGAAGCCACGCACGCCCAAGCTGATCAGCTTGTCCGCAGTCTCCTGGGCCACAGACTGGGGAATCGTCAGAACCACCACGTCCACCTGATGCTCCTGAATATAGCTCTCCAGGTCATTCATTGCATAGATAGGCACATTATTGACGCTGGTCCCCACCACAGAGGGTTCCACATCAAAGGCCGCATCCACCGTAAATCCCGTCTGAATGAACGGGAAGTTTTGCAGCAGCGCATGGCCCAGATTACCGACACCAATCATCACCAGATGGTGATCATTGTCCACTCCCAGGATATGACCGATTTCAGATCGCAGTTCCTCTACATGATATCCATACCCCTGCTGGCCAAACTCGCCAAAGCAGCTGAAGTCCTGTCGGATTTGGGAAGCAGTGATATTCATCTCCTGCCCCAGGGAATGAGAGGAAATCCGAACAACACCCCGCGCGCACAGATCTGTCAACTGTCTATAATATCTGGGCAGACGCCGAATGACAGCATCAGATATATTTTCCTTCTTCAATTGCAAACACTCCTGTCGTGCTTAATTGATCATTGTCGTTAATTTATTCGCAAACAACCATGTGATTAGTTTAGACCAATTTTTGAAACTTGTCAATTTTTTTAACAATCTGTGTTGTAAAATTTTAATTTGGTTTCTCGTACATTTTATACCAAAATTCCGGTGTTTTTCCCAAAGAATCACGCTTGTATTTTAATTTTCTTGTCCCTGCTAAAGAATCTTCTCTGCCAGATCCAGTCCAACTTTGTTGATGCGAATTTGTGAATTAACATCTGAAACTTTGTTAAATTGGAACTATCTGGAATGTATTAAACTTTTCTGCCTTCCACTTTCACTCTTTGCGGCATCTCTCATTTCCTGTAAAGGTGCCGATCCGATTTTTTGTACATAAACGCAAACAATAATTTGAGTTGACAAAAAAATTTTTAGGTGATATTATGCGTTTTAACAAAAGGTTGACCTTTTTGTGCGGTTGCCATGTATAAATTGCTTCTAACAGCACAGCAGATTTGCTGATACTGCCTAATAGAGATATCTACCAATTATAGTCTTTTTGTATTCTTTTTTGTCAAGTTCCGAAAGAAGCGTGCAAAAAAATATCTTGGCATCGTTTTGGTATGCGTATAATATAAAAATGGAGGTTTTCAGCAATGAGAGAAAAACAGCATAGCTCCCTGGCGGAGCGGTACTTTGACCTGGCAGGTCATGGTACAACCGTCCGGACTGAGGTCCTGGCCGGTATTACCACTTTCGTTACGATCGCTTACATTCTGATCCTGAACCCCATGATCATGTCTGACCCCTATACCATGATGAACCAGCCAGACATGGCTGCGAAGATTTACAACGGCGTATTCATCGGCACCTGCCTGGGCGCATTTCTGGGAACCTTTCTGGATGCGGTCTATGCAAAGGTACCCTTTGCACAGGCTCCCGGCATGGGCCTGAACGCCTTCTTCGCCTACACTGTGGTTCTGGGTCTTGGCTATAGCTACTCTCAGGCCCTGGTTGTTGTCTTTATCTCCGGCATTCTGTTCATTGTAATCACCGCCATCGGCCTGCGTGAGGCAATCATCCGCTCTATCCCCAACGCCATCAAGGCTGCGATCACCCCGGGTATTGGTCTGTTCATCACCATCATTGGTCTGAAAAACAGCGGCATCGTGGTGGATAACTCCGCAACTCTGGTCGGCATGGTGGACTTTGCAAGCTTCCGCACCGTTGATGAAGCAGGCAAGGCCGCTATCGCCGGTGCTCTGGTGGCTCTGATCGGTCTGATCGTCATGGGAGTTCTGCATGCCCTGAACGTCAAGGGCTCCATCCTGATCGGCATCCTGGCCTCCACTGTGGTTGGCATTCCCTTCGGTGTCACTCACATCAGCAACATCGACTTCAACATCGGCGCAAAGTTCTCTGACTTCATGGAAGTCTCTTTCTTCAAGCTGGACTTCGCCGGTCTCTTTGCCGGTGAGAACTTCGCTCACACCCTGTTCACTGTGGCCATGCTGGTCCTGAGCTTCTCCCTGGTGAACATGTTCGACTCCATCGGCACTCTGATGGGCGCTGCCAAGCAGTCGGGCATGGTGGACGACAAGGGCGAGCCCATGCACATGCGTCAAGCACTGATGGCCGACGCCATCTCCACTGCAGCCGGTGCCTGCCTGGGTACTTCCACTGTTACCACCGTGGTCGAGTCCAGTGCCGGTATTACCGAGGGCGGCCGCACCGGTCTGACCAGCGTTGTCACCTCCCTGCTGTTCCTGGCTTCCATCATTTTAGCGCCCATCGTGGGCATCGTTCCCGGCTGCGCTACCGCCCCAGCTCTGATTTTCGTCGGCATCCTGATGCTGGGCAATATCAAGGATGTGGACTTCAGCGATATGACCGAGGCACTGCCCGCATTCTGCACCATCGTCTTCATGCCCTTCACCTATTCCATTGCCAACGGCGTTGCAATGGGTCTGATCACCTACTGTCTGATGAAACTGTTCACCGGCAAGGCCAAAGACATCAAGGCTCTCACCTGGATTGTCTCCATCGTGTTTATCCTGCGCTATGCGCTCATGACCAACGGTTGATCCCCATGTGCTGAAAGGAGATTTCTCATGTCACCGAATTCGTTTGTTCTCAAAGGCGATATCTGCTACAGCAATTCGCTCACAGAGATAAATACCGTTCCCAACGGCTATCTTGTCTGCGTGGACGGCATTTCCAAGGGCGTATTCCAGGAACACCCTGCTGACTACGCCAACCTCCCCCTGCTGGATTACACCGGCAAACTGGTCACTCCCGGCCTGGTGGATCTTCACGTCCATGCCCCCCAGTACGCATTCCGCGGACTGGGCATGGACCTGGAGCTGTTGGACTGGCTGCATACCCACACCTTCCCCGAGGAGGCCAAGTACAAGGATCTGGCTTACGCCAAAAAGGCTTACACGCGCTTCGTGGATGATGTGAAGCACGGGCCCAACACCCGTGCCATTATCTTCGCCACGCTGCACAAGGATGCCACGAAGCTGCTGATGGACCTGCTGGAAGAATCCGGCCTGAACACCATGGTCGGCAAGGTCAACATGGACCGCAACGGTACGACAGAGCTGCAGGAAGAAAGTGCCGAGGCCAGCGCACGGGACACACGCGCCTGGCTGGATGAGACTGCCGGACGCTACAAGCGTACCAAACCCATCCTGACCCCCCGCTTCATCCCCTCCTGCACTGACCAGCTGATGCACAACCTGAAGGAGATTCAGGAAGAATACAAGCTCCCCGTCCAGTCTCACCTGTCTGAGAACCAGGGCGAAGTGGCCTGGGTCAAGGAGCTCTGCCCCGGGTCTGCCGGTTATGGTCACGCCTATGACGACTTCGGTCTCTTCGGCGGAGATCGCTGTCCCACTGTCATGGCTCACTGCGTCCTCTCGGATGAGGATGAAAGCGCCCTGATGAAGAAGAACGGAGTCTATGTGGCGCACTGCCCCGCATCCAACACCAACCTCTCCTCCGGCGTGGCACCCATCCGGCGCTTCCTGAACGAAGGCCTGCACGTTGGTCTTGGCAGCGACATTGCCGCTGGTACTCACACTTCGATCTTTGCCGCTATGGCAGATGCCATTCGCGTGTCCAAGCTGCGCTGGCGGCTGGCCGACACCTCTCTGTCTCCTCTGACCGCTGCTGAGGCCTTTTACCTCGGGACCATTGGCGGCGGCTCCTTCTTTGGCAAGGTAGGTTCCTTTGCCCCAGGCTATGAATGCGATGCGATTGTCGTGGATGATACCCGGTACACCGCAGCTGATGAGCGCAGCCTCATCGACCGTCTGGAGCGAACCATTTACCTCTCCGAGGATCGGGATGTTGTCCATAAGTTTGTTCAGGGTGCGCAGGTCTTTTGATTTTCTCTTCTCATCCGCATCGGATATCCACACCTCAAAAAAGCCGTGGCTTTTAGAGATCCGGACACAAATAAAAAAGTCGTCTGCTATCTGGCAGACGACTTTTTTACGGCCTCATACAGCCCAGATTATTTCCACTCCTGGGGTGGGCCCTGGAGCTTGTTCTGACTGCAGAAATAGCTGTAGAAATTCTCCATCATCTCTGCGTCCTCTGTCTCTTTTCGCTGTTCCAGCAGGTCGAAGAGCAGCCGCTGGACTGCGTGATTGCTGCAATACTTGAGGTCCGTATTCCCCCAGCGGGGCTTATTGCCGTTCTCTCCAAAATACTCCCAAAAGAGTGGCTCCTGTCCCGGCTGGATGGCCAGACGATATTGAGGATGGGCCGCAATAACGCCGTCAGTGCATTCATCACCGAAGAAGTCCTCCGGCACCATAAACACACCCACGATTTTCCGCTCCGCCTCCGGAGTGCCGCCCTCCCGGTACGTAAGTACACACGCAGAGTTCGGCTTCATCTTCTCCGGAATCCGGGGCTCTCCCTTGGCGCAGCCGCTGAGATAGGTTCCCGTGCTGACCTGCCATGTTTGCAGCGTATCCTGGTTCTCTACTTCCAGAGCAATGGCAGCCTGGGAATTGACCGATACCTTAAAGTTGTGGATCTTCTGCTGCCGCTCCTGCTCTTCCAGCAGTGCCTGCAGTTCCGCCTTTTGTTCTTCCTCCCGCTCCTGGAGCACCGCGTCAATCCCCTCTGCGGCCGCTTCATCGCTGAGGGTCAAGAATTTCTCAAAGGCATCCGGATACAAAAAACGCTTCTCTCCCTGAGAAAAGGTCACTGTGACCACATGCTTTTCCTGCTCCGTCACAACTCCCTTTCCAAATACCTTGTGTTTTACAGACTGCCCCATCAACTCCATATCGCTCATCCTTTCCATATTCTGAATCGCAGCCCTCCGGCTGCACTGCATCTATATAAAAAGAAGACCCTCTCCATTGTCATGTCCTGACAATGCAAAAGCCCTTCCCGCAGACAAACCAGATGCCGGTCCCCCCGGCCCATATATAAAAAAAGAACAGCCCTCCTATGGCGCACTTTGCGCAATACGAAAGGTCTTCAAAAAGCCGGTTTTTTTGATGTGTTTTATATAGTATACCATACTTTTTCTTAAAAAGCAAATCCGGCAGACAGACATCCTCCCACAAGTGCAAAAGGGGAGGTGGAATCGCTTCCACCCCCCGCAGTTTCCCTCGTGGGAATATTCTCTTACCTCAGCGCCAATGTACCCTTCTTGAATCACCTGTTCACAGCCATTTTTCGGTGGTGCGGAATTTCATCAGTATTCAGCAAGCGTAACTTCTGTCTCGTATGCCGGTGCATCTATGACAGGTACTGTGTTCATCAATGCTTCATCCAGGCTTCATCCAGACGAATCCGTCCTTCATCCGCAGGGTTCACAGTCATCTCCACTGACTCCACATGGACGGGCAGATATTCATGGAGCTCCCGTGTCTTCAAATCCGCCAGCAGATTGTCCTTGTATGATACCAGCATGGCAAGTTGACTTTCTGTGTACTGCTGCAAAGAAATACAGGATTGATGTTCTTCCTCCTGCATGTACATGTTGATTTCCATGCCGGGCATCTTTCGATAGCATACTCGCACCTGCACAGTACCCTTCTCCATGGATGCATCTGTTTTGACCGCAGTCAGGGCATTCAGCGGCTCCTGGCTGTTCCACAGCAGAGACCTCAGATAGACCGGAGCA
>JAHHSA010000005.1 GCA_020025475.1 Oscillibacter sp. | reverse complement strand
TTCAACAATGTTGGCTATTTTGTTGATATGTGGAGATTATTTCACAGAGAACTTCCAGGACGTGGTGGCCCGGAAGGTGCTGCCTGCCCGCAGAATGGGAGAGGGGAATCCGGGGCAGTTGATGGCATTGGGGAAGTGCTGGCTCTCAAAGCAGACGCCGCAGGCAGGGCCGTAGATCTTGCCGCCCTTGCCCACGCGCTCCGTCAGCCAGCCAGCTGTGTAGAACTGCATGCCCTCCTGGGTGCTCTGCACCTCCAGTGCAATGCCGGTAGCAGGGCAGTACAGCTCTGCCGCTGGCTCCCTGCCCTGGGAAAGTACCAGATTGTGGTCAAAGCCATGGGTGGGTGCCAGAAAGGGGTCCTTCAGAACGTCGCCCAGCATGGTGGGCTGGCGCAGATCCAGCGGTGTGCCCTCCACGCCCCGAATCTCGCCGGTGGGGATGTTGCCCTCAGCGCAGGGGGTGTAGCTCTCCGCCCGCACCAGCACCTGATGCTCCGTCACAGGGCCGCTGTCGTGGCCGCCCAGGTTGAAGTATGTGTGGTTGGTCAGGTTCACGATGGTATCCTTATCGGTCAGGGCCTCGTAGTCCAGGAAGAGGGTGGTGCCCTCCAGTCGATAGGTGACCCGAACATTCAGGTTTCCGGGAAATCCCTCTTCGCCGTCGCAGGATGTCAGGGTGAAGGCCACGGAGTCGTCCCCCACCACAGCGGGCTTCCACATTTTCTTGTGGAAACCCACCAGACCGCCATGGAGGCAGTTGGGGCCTTCATTGGCAGGGACCCGATACTCCACGCCGTCAATTCGGAAAGCAGCGCCGCCAATGCGGTTGGCGCAGCGGCCCAGGGTACCGCCCAGACAGGCGCCCAGGTTTCGGTAGGAGGAGACGTTGTCGTAGCCCAGGCAGACATCCACCATGTCCCCATTCCGATCCGGAACCCGGATGGCCCGGACAGCAGCACCAAAGGGGAGCAGCTCCACCTCCATCTGCTCATTGGAGAGGGTATAAAGGGTCACATCCTGGTCGTCCAGGGTGTCAAACAGTTTCTTGGTAACCATGTGTACATTCTCCCTTTCTCAGCGGACGGATTCCACAAATCGCAGGAAGGCAGCCCGTCCCTCGTCAGTGCACTTATAGACGCCCGCGTGCTCCAGCACCGTGGCAAAGACCTTGCCTACCTCCTGCTGCAGAATATCCATGGCGTTATCCCTGGTGAACGTATAGCGGGTTTTCAGTTCCTCCGCCCAGTCGGCGTGCTTTTCCAGCTCCTCATCGGTGCGGAGGTCCCGGCCCTCCACCAGTGCGTCGGCCAGTGCGGCCAGCTCCCCCTTCAGACGGGCAGGGAGCACCGCCAGACCCATGACCTCAATAAGGCCGATGTTCTCCTTCTTGATGTGGTGCAGCTCCTGGTGGGGATGATACACACCCAGCGGATACTCCTCGGTGGTGATGTTGTTCCGCAGCACCAGATCCAGCTCATACTTGCCGTCCCGCATCCGGGCAATGGGGGTGATGGTATTGTGGGGCTCGCCGTCCGTCTCAGCAAAGATGAAGGCAGCCTGGTCCGTGTAGCCTCTCCATGCCAGCAGGATCTTGTCGGCCAGCTCCACCAGGCGCTCATCGTCAGCGCAGCGGAGACGGATGACAGACATGGGCCACTTCACGATGCCAGCCTCCACATCCTCATAGCCGGGGAAGGAGACCATCTTTTCCACAGGTGCCTTCTCCATAGCAAAGGTGTAACGCCCGCCCTGGAAGTGGTCATGGCTCAGGATGGAGCCGCCCACAATGGGCAGGTCCGCGTTGGAGCCCACGAAATAATGGGGGAACTGCTTGATGAAGTCCAGCTGTTTGCGGAAGGTGGAGCGGTTGATCTTCATAGGCACATGGGCACCATTGAAGACAATGCAGTGCTCATTGTAGTAGACATAGGGGCTGTACTGGAAGAACCAGTCGCAGCCGTCAATGGTGATGGGGATGATGCGGTGATTCTGACGGGCAGGGTGGTTCATGCGCCCGGCGTAGCCCTCATTCTCCCGGCACAGCTGGCACTTGGGATAGCCGCTTTGGGGAGCAGACTTGGCAGCGGCAATGGCACGGGGGTCTTTCTCCGGCTTGGACAAGTTGATGGTGATATCCAGATCGCCATACTCCGTAGGGGTGACCCACTTCATGTCCCGCTTGATGCGGTAGCGGCGGATGTAGTCGGTGTTCTGGCTCAGCTGATAGTACCAGTCCGTGGCTTTCTCAGGGGATTCGGCATACCGCTGGAAGAACTCCCGGCGCACCTGGGAGGGGCGGGGCGTGATGCGGCCCATCAGCTCCGTATCAAAGAGATCCCGGCTGGTAACACCGTCCTCAATGACACCGTGCTCCACAGCAAAGTCCAGCAGGTCCTTCAGAATGTCCTCCAAAGGACGCTCGACAGCCTGAGCAGGTTCCTCCCAATCGGAGATACGCAGGGCATCCAGAATGCGGTTCACCGCCCAAATCCTGTCATCCTCTTCCAAAAGGCCCGCATGCACCGCGTAGGAAATAAGATCCACAATTGCCTGATTTACCATTTCAATATCCTCCTTCACCCTTACACCAGGCGGGTTCCGCCCACAGGGCGAATCATCACAACATGGCAGCTGCCATTGCCCAGAACCGCTTCCGTTTCGGCCCGGAAGGTCTCCACCATATCCAGAGGCACAAAGGCCTGTGCTGTGCCGCCGAAGCCGCCGCCGTGGACACGGACTGCGCCCTTGCCGTCCAACAGCCGCTCGCACAGGGCGATGGTCAGCATCAGTTCCTGATTGGTGGTCTGGCCGGTAGGCACCACATTCTGCAAATATAGGGCAGAGGAGCGGCCGGACTCCGTGACCAACGACAAAAAGCGGTCAAACTCGCCATTTCGGATGGCCGAAGCCTCCTCAGCCGCCCGCCGATTTTCAGCATAGACATGGAAGGCACGCAGGGCAGCCCGGTCACCGCAGGTCTTGCGAACCTCGGGAAGGCGGGACATGAACTCGGACTCTGGGATCTCCCGCAGATAGGACTTGCCAAAGACAGCACAGACGGCCTTCAATTCCTGGGTAATCGCAGCGTACTCGTTGGTGAGATCGGCGTGACCGGCGCCGGAATCCAGAATGCACAGGGCGTAGCCGTTGGCCGTCAGATCCAGGGCAATGCTCTCCACCACAGGACGCTCCGTGTTCTCAAAATCAATGGATACCACCCCACCCACAGAGGAGGCCGTCTGGTCCATCAGTCCGCAGGGTTTGCCGAAGAACACGTTCTCGGCATACTGGCCAATCTGGGCAATCTCCACGGCATCGCAGTGTCCTTCCCAGAACAGGTCATTCAGCATAGTACCAATCAGCACCTCAAAGGCGGCGGAAGAGCTGAGTCCGCTGCCACCGGGGACGTCAGAGATGATGTAGGCGTCCAGGCCGGCGTTTTGCAGGGGGCAGCCCAGGGCAGCCAAACGGGCAGCCACACCCCGAATCAGAGCGGCAGAGGTGTTGGCTTCCTCCGGACGGGGGGTAAGCTCATGGAGATCCACCACAATCAGGGGATAGCCCTGGGACTGCACCCGGATCATGCCGCTCTGGTTGGGGGAAGCGGCGGCCAGGATATCCAGATCCACACCGGCGGCCAGAACGCGGCCGTGCTGGTGGTCCGTGTGGTTGCCGCCCAGCTCCGTACGGCCGGGGGCAGAGAATAGGTGCTCCGGCAGGCTATCAAAGGTCCTGGTAAATCCGCTGATGACCGTGGAGCAGCGCTCGCGGGCAGTCTTGAGGTGATGGGCACCATAGAGGCGGGTGAGGGTTTCGTCAAACTCGCCGGCATTTAGCCGGGCGGCAAGATGTTCCATAGACAGATCCTCCTTATGTTTCATATCTTAACCCTATCAGCTTTCCCCTGATTTTGCCATTCACTCCCGTCTCTCTTTCCATGGATTTTTGTTGCCTAATCGATTCAGGAGGAGTACACTGAAAATAATGGAAATCAGTGTGAGGGGGCAGATTCATGGGCATGGATTTCAAATACTCTTTCAAAGCAGTCCCGCAGGCCGAACTGTCTCTCACAGTTTATAATGCAGGATTTCAGAAATGCCCCCCCAACTACGGTTGGGGGCCCGGTGTCCGGGATCACTATCTGCTGCACTATGTGGTCTCCGGCCGGGGAAGCTACCAGTTTGAGGGCAGGACTTTTGTCCTCTCGGCGGGGGATGCTTTCCTGGCTGGGCCGGACGTCCCCATCTTCTATCAGGCAGACAGCCAGGACCCCTGGGAATATTACTGGGTGGGCTTTGCCGGTCCCAGTGCCAGGCTGCTGCTGGATCAGACCCCCTTTTCCCGCCGGACGCCGGTGCTGCACGTCTCGGCAGGGGAACATCTGCGGCAGGGGCTGCTGGATATCTACAAAGCCCGGGGCAGCGATTACGCCAGCTCCGTCCGCATGGCCGGGTATCTGCAGGCAGCCCTGGGCCTTTTGATGGTTCCCAGCCCCCGCAGCGGCCGGGAGGCCCTTTCAGACTATGCCCGCCAGGGAGCGGTATATCTGCGGCAGAACTACTCCCGATCCATCACTGTAGCGGATCTGGCCCGCCAGACCGGGATTTCCCGCAGCTACCTCTATCGGGCCTTCCAGGTGGAATTCAGCTGTTCTCCCAGCACCTATCTGACCCGTTACCGCTTACAGCGGGCCTGTCAGCTGCTGCGCCACAGCCAGCTCTCTGTCAGTGCTGTTGCGGCCTCTGTAGGCTATGACGATCCTTTTTACTTCTCCCGTGCCTTCAAACGGGAGCTGGGGGTCAGCCCTTCCGCCTACCGGGAGGTACGTTAAGCAGAATAAAACGCCGTGCGCTGACGAGTGAACTGCACCCCATTTGTTAGACAGCCTGTTATCTGTATGAAGGGGCAGCGGTTGGAGCGCCGATCACGGTGCCTGTTCCTCTGCAATGGCAGCGGCCTGATCCACCAGGCTATACTCCAGCCAAATGTAGTGGTCATCCACCAGCTCCACTACCTCCTCCAGTGGCTTGCTCTCCATCAGGGTGCAGGCCACCTGTATCATCCAGGCCGCCTCACCCTCGGCGTCATTGCGGACGGTTCCTGCCATGTGGCCATCCCGGACGGCCTGAACAGCTTCCTCCGTGGCGTCCACCCCCACCACCAGAGGCAGATCCTGTGGCTGCATTCCGCTTTTCAGGCAGGCATCAATGACGCCCAGAGCCATGTCGTCATTGTTGGCAAATACTGCCTCAATTGTGGTGTCCGTCTCTTTGAGCCACTGTTCCATTTTCAGTCTGGCCTTGCCCCGCTGCCAGTCAGCGGTACTGCTGCCCAGCCGATCCAGAGGCACCCCTGCCTCTTGAAGGGTCTTGATGCTGTACTCCGTGCGCAGCAAAGTATCCTGATGCCCCGGTTCCCCCTCCAGCATCACATACTGCAATATGCCGTCGCCGTTTCGGTCCAGGATCTCCTGCCGCTCATGCCAGGCATCCAGAACCAGCTGTCCCTGCATTCGGCCTGCCTGGGCGCCGTCCGCCCCCACATAGTAGGCTGACTCCCAGCGGTCCAGATCCTCTTCCACCGGTTCCCGATTGAAAAAGAGCACTGGCACGTTGGCCCTCTGGGCCTTATCCACGATGACCGCCGCCGCCGTGCGATCAACAATATTGACACAGATGATATCATAGCCCTGGTTTAAAAACCGGTCCACCTGCTCGTTCTGCACAGATTGGGAGCGGTCCCCGTCCACCAGCGTCACATTGATTTTTATGCCACGCTTTTGTTCCTCTTCCTTAGCCAGTCTTTCCATTTTCTGTCCCACGGTGGAAATAAACGTATCCTCCTGAGAATAGAGGGCCACACCAATTCGGAAGACCGGAGGCTGCTGCCGGATACAGCCGGTCAGCCCCAGGGACAGCAGAAACAGCAGCAGCAATGCCGCAATCTTTGCTCTCATATCAGTTGTTCTCCTTTTTTCACCGGCACACCGGGAACATGAGCTTCTGCCGGTCCTCATCGTACATATTTTCACGCCGCACCAGCAGGAAGGGAAGTGGCTCCGGCTCGTCCGTATCCTGATGGCGGACAGCCTTAACCGCCCTTACCACCGCAATATAGCCGGACGAAAAATCGTCCTGGGCATGTAGCGCCGTGATGTGACCCTGTTCCAGCCCCGCCGCAATGGCCGGTGTGGACCCCATTCCATAAAGCAGTGGGATCGATTTCCAGTCACGTGTGGGGTCGCTGCGTATGGTGCGGATCAGGTCCGAGGCATCTTCCAGGACAGAGGGTTCAAAGGCCAGAATGGCAGAGGGCTTGGACACCTCCACAATTTCCGTCAGTCGTTCCATCACGGTCTTGTCCATGGTGGGCATCACCTGCATCACATGCCGCCCCTCCTGTTCCAGAAGCACACGGGCAGCCGCAAGCCGTTCACGGACACCATTGTCCCCGGGGGCGCTGTCCAGCAGCACCGCTGTGCCCCCTTTTCGAACGCCGTTCAAGGCACTGCGGGCCACAGTCTCTCCCAACGCCGCATTGTCCACGCCTACACATCCCTCTGTTCCTTCCATGGCAGTCTCCAGAGTCACCACCACGCGGCCGGTCTTTTTGACCGTTTCCTGCAAAATCCCACGATCTGCGGGAATCAGCAAAATTCCCTCGGCCCCGGCATTCAATTCCCGTTCCAGAAGCGTCTCCTGCTCCCGGGCATCGTTGGCAACAGCAGGAACCAGGAAGCGAAGCTCCGCTCCCAGATCGGCAGCCGCCTGCTCCATGCCGTCCCGTGTCGTAGACCACACCGGGTCCTCTTCCCGAAAAATGACAGACAGCTGCACCAGATCCTGTGACCGCGTCCCTTCCAGCGGGTCAGTCGCCAACAGGAAAAACAGCACACATAAGCTCAGCAGGGGCACGACAAGCTGCAGAAAAAGCTTTTTCTTCATGTCTCCCCCTCCTCTCGAAACCTGCGGGCCATCTCGGCGTCCACAGCGGGAATGCGGGTCCGCACCGTGGTTCCGGCGTCGGGCTCGCTGGTGATCATCAGACCATAGTCCTCCCCGAAAGTCAGCTGAATCCGGCGGTGGACATTTTGCAGTCCGATGCCGCTGCCGCCCTTTGTACCGCCCTTGTGGGCTCCCGGTTCCAGCAAATGCTCCACCACTTCCTCCGGCATACCGGGTCCGTTGTCCGTCACATCGATCAGAACGTCATCCCCATCCCGGAAAGCGTGGATGGTGATTTCGCCGTCTCCGTCTGCAAAGGCCATGCCGTGGTAAATGGCGTTTTCCAGAATGGGCTGCTGGATCAGCTTGATGGTAAAGAGCTTCTCCACACCATCTTCCACTATAAAATTGGCAGAGAATTTGTTCTTATATCTCATCTTTTGAATAACTAGGTAATGGCGGACGTGCTCCAGCTCGTCTGCCACAGGAATAATATTGCTGCCCCTGCTCAGGGAGATGCGGAAAAACCGGGCCAGGGAGGTGATCATCAAAACTGCGTCCTGCGTGCGGTTGTTCTCTGTCATCCAGACCACAGAATCCAGGGTGTTGTACAGGAAATGCGGGTTGATCTGAGCTTGCAGCACATCCAGCTCACTGCGGCGCTTCTGCTGCTCCTGCTGGATAATGTCGTCCATCAAGTGGCGCATCGTAGAGACCATGGAGCGGATGGAGTGGGCCAAATGCTCAATCTCATGGGGCCCCCGGACCTCCACATCCGCCTCCTCGGCACCAGCCTCCAGCTGCCGGACAGCCTCGTCCAGCTTTTTCACCGGTCGGGTGATCCACTCGGACAGGCGCAGGTTGACAAACACCAGCAGAAAGATAGAGAACAGCACCACAAACAGGAAGAACAGCAGCAGCTGTCCATAGTTGTCCATGACCCCCTCCACCGGCATCACCGCCACCAGCTTCCAGCCAGTGTAACCGGCGGTTTTCACCGTCACCTGACGAAGCTGATGCTGGAATTTTTCGCTGTGGGTCCCGTCGGAATAGGAGGCCGCCTGCAGATTATTCTCCTGGATGATTCCGGAGTTGATGAGCTGCTGTCGGGGGTGGTAGATGATCTCTCCGGAGTCGTCGATCAGATAGAGATAGCCGCCCTTGCGGGGCAGGTCCACATTTTTACAGATCTGCTCAATGCCTCCAAAGCTCATATCCACCAACAAAACGCCGCTTTCCGTGCGGCCGCTGCGAATCAGCTCTACCTGACGGCTAAGAGACACGACCCAGTGATAGCGGTAGTCCGGGTCCACAAAAAGGTTCTGGACATGGGCCGTGGAGAAATGCAGATTTTCAATACGGTCCATGGCCGTAAGAAACCATTCCTCATCCTGGGGCCGTACGCTGTTTTTCAGCTTCTCAAAGGGTGCAGCCTTCACCAGCTCCCCCTCCTGATTAAACACAGCAATGGACACCATGGCATCTCGATTGGTCTCATACAGCAGTTCCATCTGAGGCATGATGTCCTCCGTGTCCAGATCTGCGTCCTTGAGAACCTGATAATACGCCGTGTCAGAAATCCGCATCATACTGCGCAGGTAGTTGTCCAAATTCAGATTCACCTGGGCCAGCACACGCTGACTGTTTTCAGCCACCTGTTTATTTGTAGCTGCCGTGAAGCGAAAAAACAGTGCCAGACCCAAAAATACCATACCGATCACAGCCACCGCCGTGAAAGACTGGGACAGAATCATCTGAATACTGGACCGATGATAGCGGGTCTGCCACCAGCCGCGGAGCTTCTCCCACGAATGATTCATAAACGCCTCCTTTGAGGAAATGGATCGATTGGCTCAGGAATTCTGGCTGCTGGCGCGATACTTGGTAGGACTCATTCCAAAGTGACGCTTAAAAACATAGCTGAAATAGTTGGGGTCCTCATAGCCGCACGCTCTTGCAATCAGGTACGTCTTTTCCTCCGTGTTCCGCAGACGTTCCGCCGCAGCCTCCATGCGCACCACGGTCACATACCCGGTAAAGCTCATCCCCATCTGCCGTTTGAAGATGGTAGAAAAGTAAGCAGGGGAGAGGTGGAGATACTCACAGAGCATCTCCACCGAAAGCTCGCTTTCGGCATAGTGGGCCTGAATGAAGTCTTTTGCCCTTTCCACCATCCGGCCGGCAGAGGCAGTCCGCTGGCGGCGGATACCGGTCTGAATGTTGAGGCACCGATCCAGACACCACTGGGCCAGCTCCTCCACAGAGGCAAAATCCGTCACCTGCATATTGCCGGTAAAGTCCTCTCCAAAGACCTTTTCCGTTTTCAGTCCGCCGTCCCGGGCCATCTTCAGAAGACAGGTCAGCAGGTTCAGAAAGAACAGCTGACACTGGGACAGCGGCATGTTAGCCTCCTTCAGACGGTTGGTCATCCGGTCCGCCAGACGCCGAACCTCTGTCCGAACCTCTTCCTCGCCGCCCATCTTCACAGCAGCGGTCAGAGCACGTTCATCACCTTCCCCAAAGGTCATGGGAACCACCGAGCCGGGCTCCAGGTCTCTGATGTAGATGGCCTGTCCACGGCCCACCATACTGCGGTAATCCAGGGCACTGCGGGCACCAGCTGTGGACTGAGGAAGATCCGCAGGGTCATCGCAGGGCGCACCGACGCCGATGGTCAGAGGGTACCCCAGATAGCTCTCTGCCAGCGTGCAGACCCGGTTGAGGGCCTCGATGAACGTGTAGACCTGCTCCTTCTGCTGGAACTCCGCCAGCAGCGCCAGGGCATCATTATACAAAAACGTGCGGCAGATGCACTCCGGCAGCGTCAGATTTTCTTCCAGAAGCTGCTGTACGGTTGGAATCAGCAGGGCGCTGTGCTCCCGATCTCCACCAATGTGGACAATGGCAGCAGCAAATGCCTTTCCCGTAAAGACCACTCCATACCGCTCCGCCAGCTCGCCCACCTGATTTCGGGGAACCCGTCCATCCAGCAAACGGGTAAGAAACAGGCCCCGTATAAGGGGCAGACTCTCCTCATACCGGCTGCGCAGCAGGGCGGCATTTTGCCGCTCTGTCCGCTCACGGTCCAGCTGTTCCTTCAGCTTTTGCAGTACAGTGGTCAACTCCACAGCATTGATGGGCTTTAAAATATACTCTGAAACATTCATCTGGATTGCCTGCTTGGCATACTCAAAATCATCAAAGCCGGAGAACACCACAAACTTGGAAGCGGGGAGCCGCTCTGTCAGGATGCGGCACAGCTCCAAGCCATCCATAAACGGCATTTTGATATCCGTCAATACCACATCCGGGCGCAGGGACTCCGCAAGATCCAAGGCATCTTTCCCGTTTTCCGCCTCGCCCACCAGCTCGAATCCCAGCCCGGTCCAATCCATTTTCTGGCTGATGCCGACACGGATATCCTCCTCATCATCCACCAGCAGTACACGATAGAGTTCCATGGAAATTCCCCCTTTGATACTATTGAGTATATCATGCTTTTCCCAGGAAAAAAAGGAGTGCGCCCGTGTTTCCAGGAGCGCTCACATGCCGTAAAAACGGTCTGACAGAGGTTGACCCCCACAAAACGGCAAAGGAACTCCCCCAAGTGGTCTGAGGGCCGCTTGGGGGAGAGGCAGTCTTACTTCTTGACCAGATACTTTCTCATATCCAGTGCGCAGGCAAACAGGATGATGCCGCCCTTGATCAGATAGAACAGATCCTGATTGATGCCGACCATGTTCAATCCGACGAAGATCAGACGGAGCATCAGCACGCCGATGATCACGCCGCGGATCTTACCGATGCCGCCGACGAAGGACACGCCGCCGATGACGCAGGCTGCGATGCCGTCCAGCTCGTAGTTGAAGCCGGTGTTGGCGGTGTTGGAACCAACACGAGCGCCCTCGATGAAGCCGGTGACGGAGTACATGGCGCCAGCCAGAGCGAAGACCATGATGGTGGTGGCGAAGACGTTGACGCCGGAAACACGGGCAGCCTCTTCATTGGCGCCCAGAGCGAACATATTCTTGCCGAAGGTGGTCTTATTCCAGATGAACCACATGACAGCGGTCAGAATCAGAGAGATCCACACATAGTTGGGGATGGGTGTCTTGGCGATCTTCAGGAAGGAGCCGGTGATGAAATTGGAATAGCTGGCATCCAAGGTAGAAATGGCCATACCGCCGTTGTTGCCGCCCTTGACGTACAGCAGCAGAACCGTGTAGATGATCAGCTGGGTGCCCAGGGTGACAATAAAGGGATGCAGCTTGAACTTTGCCACGAAGAAACCATTGAATGCGCCAATGGCTGCGCCGATGACCATGGCCAGCAGCAGAACCAGCAGCACGGGCGGAGGGGTGATGTTGGGCCACATCTTGCTGGCCGCGTCAACAGCCTGCAGCAGAGATGCGGAGACGCAGGCGCTCAGGCCCACGATACGGCCGGCGCTCAGGTCGGTACCGGTCAGAACGATACAGCCGCCGACGCCCAGAGCCACAGGCAGGTAGGCGCAGGTCTGGGACAGGATATTGATGATAGAGCGGGCCTTGATGAAGTTGGGATTCTTAATGGCGATCAAAACCACCGCAATGGCCATCAGGATCAGCAGGGCGTTGTCCAGGATCTTATCCAGTACGCGCTTGGCGGTCCAGGGCTGCTTCACCTTTGCGGGAGCCTGGGCCTCTTTTTCCAGAGTCTTGCTTTCTTTACTCATTTCAGTGATTCCTCCCCGAATTACACATATTTAGCTGCCAGAGTGAGGATTTCCTCCTGGCTGGTTGTCTTTGCGTCCACCTCTCCGGCCACACGGCCGCCGGACATGACGATGATGCGGTCACACACGCCCAGCAGCTCCGGCATTTCGGAGGAGACCATGATGACGCCCTTGCCCTGCTTGGCAAGGTCAATGATCAGCTGGTAGATCTCGTACTTGGCACCGACGTCAATGCCGCGGGTAGGCTCGTCCAGAAGCAAAACCTCCGGATTGGTCAGCAGCCAGCGGCCGATAATCACCTTCTGCTGGTTACCGCCGGACAGAGACCGGATCTGGGTCTGCTGGCTAGGGGTCTTGATGTGCATGGCCTCAATGGCCCACTGGGTATCCTTCTGCATCTTCTTTTTGCTCAGACAGACACCGCCCATCAGGTAGCTCTTCAAGTTGGAAATGACGGTGTTGTCCAGGATGCTGCGGATGCCGAAGATACCGGTGGCACGACGCTCCTCCGTCAGAAGGGCAAAGCCGTTCTTGATGGCTTCCTTGGGGCTTTTGTTGGTGATCTCCTTGCCATAGAGCCGCATGGTGCCGCCCTCACGGGTCATGGAGCCAAAGATGTTTTCCAGCAGTTCGGTACGGCCTGCGCCGTCCAAACCGGCCACACCCAGAATCTCGCCCTTATGGAGTTCCAGGCTGGCGTTGTTCAGGTTGGTATACTTGCCGGAGATGCCATCCACCTCCAGAATTGTCTCACCCACCACATTTTCCTTTGGGGGAAAGCGGTTCGTCAGCTCACGGCCAACCATCAGCTTGATAATATCATCCATCGTGAGGTCCTTGGCAGAACGGGTAGCCACATACTGACCATCTCGCATGATGGTGACATCATCACTGATACGGAGGATCTCCTCCATCTTATGACTGATGTAAATGATGCCGCAGCCCTTGTTTCGAAGCATATTGATGATGCGGAACAAATGCTCAACCTCGACCTCCGTCAAAGAGGAGGTGGGCTCGTCAAAGACGATAATCTTGGCGTCATAGCTGACGGCCTTTGCGATCTCCACCATCTGCCGCTGGGAGACGGAAAGGGTGGACATAATGGCCCGGGGGTCCACGGAGACCTGCAGTTCATCGAAGATATCCTTGGTGTCCTTGCGCATTTTGGACTCATTGACCATGCCGCAGATCGTGGGGTATCGACCCAGCCACAGGTTGTCTGTAACGGTACGGGTCAACGCCTGATTCAATTCCTGGTGCACCATGGCAACGCCATTTTCCATGGCTTCCTTGGAACTCTTGAAGTTGACCTCCCTGCCATCCAGGGTGATGGTCCCTGCATCCTTGGAATAGATGCCAAAGAGACACTTCATCAGTGTGGACTTTCCCGCGCCGTTCTCGCCCATCAGTGCATGGACGGTTCCGGGACGGACCGTCAGCTGGACATTGTCCAGGGCCTTGACGCCCGGGAATTCCTTGCAGATGCCTCGCATCTCAAGCAGTGCCGGCTGCTCCATAGTTTTCTCCTCCTTTGTTATGTAGAGTCTTCGCCTCGGCGGCCACTAGATGTGCGTCGCCGCTCAGGCAAAGGCTCTTCCGTTTTTTTCCTCTGCATTGCGGAAAAAGCGGGACTGCCGGAAGGGCAGCCCCGCTCCGTTTCATTCAGTGCTTGACTTGACTGACGGATCAGCTCATCTTCGCATAAGGAACCATGATCTTGTTCACGCCGTCCTTCACGTTGAAGGAGGTGGTGTTGGCCATGATGTCAGCACCCTCGGCCACGTTGTTGGTCAGAGCCATGATGGTGGCAGCCATAGCAGGGCCGTCCTGCTTGACAGTACCGGTCATCTGGCCCTTCTCGATCTTCTGCAGAGCGGAGTCCATAGCGTCAACACCGTACACGGGAATGGAGGTTACACCCTCATCGCCGGTGTTGTAGCCAGCCTGCTGCAAAGCAGCAATAGCGCCTTCAGCCATGCCGTCGTTGTTGGCGATGACCAGCTCCACCATGTTGCCGTTGGCCTCAGTGTAGCCAGCCAGGATGGTTGTCATGTAGTCGGTTGCAGCCTGTGCAGACCAGGAACCGTTGGTGTCCACCAGGTACTTGGAGGAATTGTTCTCATCATAGAACTTCAGCTCGGGCTTGCCGGCCTCGGTCAGCTTCTTGTTGGCATCCTCAACGGCATACTGAGTACGATATTCGGCCTCGTTGTTACCCTCCTGGCCCTTAAACATGACGTAGGAGATGGTACCGTCGCCGTTCAGATCGGTGGCCTCATAGTTCTCCAGCAGGAAATCGCCGATCATCTCGCCCTGCATGTGGCCGGCCTCGGGGGCATCGGTACCAACAAAGGCACACTTGTCATAGCTGTTGATAACTTCATCGCTGACCTCGCGGTTGAAGAAAATCACAGGGATGTCAGCAGCCTTGGCAGCTTCCACAACCTGCTTTGCAGCGTCGGGAGAGGAAGTCTCAACGATGTTGACAATCAGAAGGTCTGCGCCATTGACGATAGCGGTGTTGATCTGGTCCAGCTGAGTGGCCTGGTTGGTCTGGGCATCCTGGTTATTGGGGGTAATTCCGGCTTCCTTCAGCTTGGCATCCATAGCGGTACGAACCGTGGTGATGTAAGGATCGGAGAAGTTGTAGTAGAATACGCCAACATTCAGCTCAGAAGCGGCGGGCTCCTGGACTTCCTGATCGCCATTGGCGTCGGGAGCGGGCTTGTCCTCCGTACCGCAACCAGCCAGCAGGCCCAGCATCATGACGGCAGCGAGGAGCATTGCAAAAGTCTTCTTCATCAATAAATCCTCCTAGATTTTGTGTTGGGCGGTTGGGCAGAACGCCCTCCCGCATGAATGCTTTTATTGTAGACTTGCCAAAGTGAAAAAACGATAGAATTTTCTTTACACTTGTATGAAAAAACTTTGTTTCACGGAAATTTTCCGGAAGTTTCCAATAAAAGCCGTGTGAAGTAAACATTTGTCTCCTATGTATGGACAGTTTTTGTTTGGTGTTTGTCAGCCATTCAATTTCTTGATTTCCCAGGATGCGACAAAACCACCCCCACAAATTTGTGGGGGCGGTTTTGCATAGATTTTTATTCAAACTTTGAAAGCAGGGGTCACACGCCTCGCTCGGAAACCTCATCCAGTCGATCCAGGAAGGGGCTCTTGGTGCAGCTTTCCTCGCTGGCCTCGGCCTTAAATTTGGCTACATAATTGGTAGATTCCCGGACGGGCGTGATGGTTCCGGCGCCGGCCACGCAGCCGCCGGGGCACGCCATTCCCTCCAGCAGATAGCCATCGCGCTTACCAGCCTTGGCCATCATCAACATCTTCTTGCACTCCTTCAAGCCGGTAGCATACTCAGTAAGTACCTCCCGGTCTGGATCGATGTGTCGGATAGCCTCCACCACAGCAGCAGCCACACCGCCGGACACGGCAAAGCCGCGGCCCAGACCGGTGCCCTCACTCATATCATCGGCGGGGTCAAACTCAATCGTGGCAAAATCGATGTTCTTTGCGTCGAACATTCCCTGAAGTTCCTCAAAGGTCAGGACAAAGTCCACGTCCGAGCGGACGGATTTGCGGTTTGCCTCCAGCTTTTTGGCGGCGCAGGGCCCGATAAAGCAAATACGGGCAGTCGGCTGCTCCTTCTTCACCATACGGGCAGTAATGACCATGGGAGTCAGCGCCATGGAGATGTTGTCTGTAAACTGGGGGAACAGCTTCTTGGCCATAACAGACCAGGCAGGACAGCATGATGTGCCCATCCAGTCGATCTTTTCGGGAACCTCCTCCAGGAAGTCATTGGCCTCCTGAACGGTGCACAAGTCCGCACCGATGGCAACCTCTACCACATCGGAAAAGCCCAGGATGTGCATGGCAGCCTTCAGCTTTGCGGGCGTGGCGTCCTTGCCGAACTGGCCCACGAAAGCGGGGGCCACACAGGCCACGACTTTCTCGCCCTTCTTCATGGCGGAGATCAGCTGGAAGATCTGGCTCTTATCCGCAATGGCGGCAAAGGGGCAGTTGACCAGACACATGCCGCAGGAGACGCACTTGTCATAGTTGATCTTGGCACGGCCGAACTCGTCGGACTCAATGGCGTCCATGCCGCAGGCAGCGGCACAGGGCCGCTGGATCATAGAGATGGCGTGGTAAGGGCACTGGTTGAAACACTTGCCGCACTTGATGCACTTGGACTGGTCAATGTGGCAGCGCTTGTTCTTATCCAGGTAGATGGCATCCTTGGGACACACGTTCATGCAGGGGTGAGAAATGCAGCCCTGGCAGCTGTCTGTGATACGTACCTGCTTGGGAGGGCATGCATTGCAGGCAAATGGAATGATATTGACCAAGGGTTCCTCAAAGTATGTCTGGTCAGTGTCTGCCTCCTGAATGTGTTTGCTGACGGGGGTCTGCGCGCCTGCGGGCTGCAGGGACATTCCCAAAGCCAGGCGCACGCGCTCCTGGACAATCGCCCGCTCCTGGAAAACGTCGTGGCGGTGCTGTGCCACTTCTCCGGGAACGATCTTATAAGGGATCATGTCTACACGGCTCAAATCTCCGCCCTCATACGCAAGGCGGGCTACCTCGGTAAATACGTTGCGTCGAATCTCATCGACTGCGCTGTGAACTCCTCTCATGGTCCTTTCCTCCATTTTTCGGCGGGTCCGGATTCTCGACCCGATTCTTCTTAATTTCATAATTTCTGACTTCACAAATCCCAGTTTTTCTGCAGCTTTATGAAGCAGCTTATTTATTATATCTAAATTTGTGCGTTCTTGCAATAAGCTCTTCTCTTCCTTACTTTTTCCTTTGTTTTGCTCTTGACTCTCAGCAGGAACGCTTCCATTCACTTTCAAACAGAGGGCAGGCAGCAAAAAGCGCGCCGGGAACCGGCACGCTTTCTGTTTCAGAGACTGAGAAGAAGATAAAAACCAATCTCTCTTTCCGGGAGATCATTCACAGGATCCCCTGCAAAGCAAAAAATAACCTTGAAAAACTTTGAAGAGATGATGAAATGTTGCGTGTGCATCCATCTTTGCCTGAATTTTCAAGATTGTTTTCAGATTTGGCGCTCATACTCTAAGCATGAAAACATGGTATTTTGCAAAGATCCGCCCTTTTCATTGACGAATTGGCCTTATATGATATAATATGATGTTCTAAATTTGAATGTAATCCTGTTTTGCCCGGACGATCTTCCGGCACAGTTTACAGATGAACCACAGGAGGAATTTATGTCTTGGAGTGAAAAACGGATCATTAAGATCCTTTCGATGATTTTGGCAGTGCTGCTGGCAGCTCTGCTCATTGTGTTGAGCATCCGCTACCGGGAGCAGCGGCAGACCCACATCGACAATTCCGGTGCCGCCATCCAGAGCGAGTCTCTGAACAGCACAGACTATACGGAGCTGTTTGTGGAGCATGAAGCCGCCACATTGACCTTTTCCTATAGTCAGGCAGGGAAGTGGATCTGGGCAGACGATCCCTCTTTTCCGCTCAATGACGAGACGGTAATGGCAATTATCTCTCTGCTGGATACCATCCGCCCCCAGCAGACCCTGCCCATGGAAGGCGGCCCCCAGGCCTACGCCCTGGAAACACCCCGGGCTACCATCAGAGGTACCCGCGCTGACGGCACTACCCGCACCATCCATCTGGGCAAGGCCACCACAGACGGCACCAGTTTCTATGCCATGATTGACGAGAACCAGGAAACCGTCTACATTCTGCCTGGCACTCTGCTGGAGTTGATTCAGACCCCCATCTATGATATGTGTGAGCTGCCACAGCTGCCCAAGCTGACGGAGGACATGATCTCCTCCATTACCATTCAAGGCCCCCGCAGCGGCGATTCCACCCCGGCGACTCTGACGATCCACGCCAGCAAGTCCGGCGGCTGGACTACCTCCGATGGCAAGGACGTGGGAGAAAACGGCTCGTTCAAAAGCCTTCTGGAGGATATCACAGCCCTGCGTCTGGATCGCTGCATCGACTTTGCCCCCTCTGACAATGCCGTGAAGGTCTGCGGCCTCACCAATCCTGCCGCCGTGCTCACCGTGACTTATCTTGCGGACAAGAATAGCGAGCAGACCCTCAAAATTCAGGTAGGCACTCACGTCACCGACGGCAACGGCCGCTACATCCGCGTCAACAGCGACAGCACCATCTACTTCCTGCCGACAGAATTGCTGGACCCCCTGATGTCTATTTCCACCAAGGGATTGGGCATCTGAGAAAGGAGACATTGGGATGCGCGTTCTGGTGATTGAAGATGAAAAACGACTGGCCGCCACCCTGGGAGACCTGCTGGAAATGGACGGCTACAACGCCGATCTCTGCTATGACGGCGAGAGCGGTCTGGACAACGCTCTGACCGGAATTTACGATGTGATCCTGCTGGATATGATGCTGCCGAAAAAGGATGGTCTCACGGTACTGCGGGAGCTGCGGCAGGCAGGCAATGCCACCCCGGTTCTGATGCTCACTGCCCGCTCGGAGCTTTCCGACCGGGTAGCCGGTCTGGACAGCGGTGCAGACTACTACCTTACCAAGCCCTTTGAACCACGGGAACTGCTGGCCTGCGTCCGGGCGCTGACCCGCCGTCAGCCGGAACTACGGACCCCGGATAGTCTGCAATTCGGTGATCTCAAACTGGATAAAAGCACCTTCACCCTGGTGTGCGGCAGTCGTTCCGTCCGGCTGAGCCGGAAGGAGTTTGACATGATGGAGCTGTTGATTCTCAACTGTTCCCAGGTGCTCACCAAGGAGACTTTACTGGTGAAAATCTGGGGATACGAGTCTGACGCCGAGGATAACAACGTAGAAGTATATATCTCATTTCTTCGTAAAAAGTTAGAACATCTGCACTCAACTGTCAGAATTCGCACAATTCGTATGGTTGGATATTGTCTTGAGCAAACAGCCAGCTAACCGCACTCCTGACTTTTCCACATTTTCCACAACCTTTTCCACGTTTTCCACAGCTTTTTAAACAGGAGGGGAAATCCGTGATCAAAAAGCTTCGTTTGAAGTTTGTGGCCGCGTGCATGACCCTGGTCACAGCCGTTCTGGCCGCTGTCTTTTTCTCCATTTTTATGGCAGTTCTGGACAGCAGCACCAACCTGAGCAGGGAGCTTTTGCAGCGGGTAGTCCAGCAGGACGACTTTTACATGGGCGGCAGCATCTTCCGTCCTGAGCTCTCCATTGACGTGGGCGGCGACCAGGTTTTGCTGCCCTATTTCACTGTCAATGTCTGGCTTCGCCCAGGCGGCGGTTATAATGCCGAGGTCACCGGCGGCACCTACAACAATTTGCAGGATACGGAGACCCTGAAAGAGATCCTGTCACAGTGTTTGGAGCAGGAGGCGTCAGAAGGGGTCATTCCTCACTACCAGCTCCGCTATCTCCGTGTGGACAATGGACTCTATCAAAAACTGGCGTTTGTGGATATGTCCATGGAGCGGGCCATCCTGAGCAAGATGATGGTGGCCTGTCTAGCCATTGCGGCCATGGCCTTTTTGCTGCTGCTGGCCATCTCCGTACTGCTGGCCCACTGGGTCACCCGCCCGGTGGAGAAGGCCTGGAGTCAGCAGAAGCAATTTCTATCCGATGCCTCTCACGAGCTGAAAACCCCGCTGACCGTCATCCTCTCCAACGCCGAAATGCTGGAGCAGGCAAACCTGCCGGAAAAACCCGCCAGCTGGTCGGACAACATTCATTCTGAGGCCCGACAAATGAAGCGCCTTGTGGAGCAGATGCTCTCCCTTGCCCGGTCCGACAACATGACCGACCGTCCTGTGCTTTCAGAGGTGTGCCTTTCCGATGTGGCCGCCGACTGCGCCCTGGCCTTTGAGCCGGTGGCCTTCGAAGCGGGAAAACCGTTGGAGTATGAGCTTGCAGAGCAGATTTTTGTCTCCGGTGATGCTGACAAGCTGCATCAGGTGATTTCAGTTCTGCTGGACAATGCCATCAAGTACGGCGGGGCAGGAGGGACCATCCATCTTGAGCTCCTGTCCACAGAACGGCAGGCCCGTCTCACTGTTTCTAACCCCGGCGAACCCATTCCCCCAGAGCAGCTAAGCCGCCTCTTTGAACGGTTTTACCGGGCGGATGCCTCCCGCGGTGAACAGAGCGGTTTTGGTCTGGGCCTGCCCATTGCCTCTACCATTGTCCGGGAGCACCATGGCACCCTGAAAGCTGAAAGTGATGCGGTTTCCACCCGTTTTACTCTGACTCTGCCCCTTTTCAAGCACGAACGATAAAAAATGAACCGGTCCAGTAAAAACGGACAATGACAATACCCCCTGTTGTAGGATCATGAAAACTACAACAGGGGGTATCGTTATGCCCGACAGAACCTATACGCACATCATTTGTTACTTGGCTTCCTGCGGTCTCTTTTTATCCATGACCGCCTTGTCCACGCAGAAGAAGGTGAACTCACCAGTGGCAATCAGCTTGTCGCCCTCGCCCAGGATATCCACTGCCACCAGGCAGGTGGACTTCCCGCGATGTCGTACCGTAGCAAAGGCCCGCACCGTACCCTCGCTCTGGTTGCGAAGGAAGTGCAGTGCACTGGTCTGGGTCACGTAGTAACGCCCGTCTGAATGGGCCACATAGCCGGTGGCATTGTCCGCCAGGGTATAGATTGCACCGCCGTGGACCATGCCATAGCTATTGCGGCTCTCCGGCCGGATATCCAGCTTAAACACCGCCCGATCCTCTCCAATGGACTCTAACTCGATGTGGTTGTAGTGCATGAAGGTGTTGTTCTTCAGACGCTCATTGATATCTTGTGTCAACTGATTCATAGAGGTCTCCTTTGGTTATGATGTACTAGTTTATCATATGTTTTTGCTCTTTTCTACAGTTTTGCAAAAATATAGTTGACAAATTACCCGTTCTGCATATACTAAACATATGAACAATAATTCATTCGTTCATTCGTTCACATGAAAGGAGGGTATTGCATGGCTGATCCAAATTCCGTGGAATGCTGTGACTTTCTCTGCGCCCACGAGGAAATTATTCAGAAGGTGAAGACCACACTGCCCAGCGAGGACACTTTGTATGACCTGACAGAATTGTTCCGTGTTTTCAGTGATTCCACCAGAATCCGCATTCTGTAT
This sequence comes from Oscillibacter sp., assembly GCA_020025475.1. Lineage (GTDB taxonomy): Bacteria > Bacillota > Clostridia > Oscillospirales > Oscillospiraceae > Oscillibacter. The sequence goes on along the minus strand of JAHHSA010000005.1, from coordinate 51,909 downwards.
GTACTGTTTGAGTCGGAGATGTGCGTCTGCGACATTGCGGCTCTGCTGGGACTGACCCAGTCCGCCATCTCCCATCAGCTGCGGGCGCTGAAAAACGCTCGCCTGGTGAAGTCCCGTCGGGATGGCAAAACTGTATTCTATTCTCTGGCTGATGAGCATGTGAAGACCATCATTGACCAGGGACTTGAGCACATCTTGGAGTAATATTGCCTATATTATCACATCAAATGGAGGAAAGAACATGAAAAAGCATTTTAAACTCATCGATTTGGACTGTGCCAACTGTGCGGCCAAAATGGAAGACGCCATTAACAAGCTGGACGGCGTCAACAGCGCAAAGGTCAACTTTATGACACAGAAAATGACGATCGATGCCGATGACGCCCGCTTCGACGCCATTATGCAGGAGGTCGTCTCTGCCTGCCATAAAATTGAACCGGACTGTGTCATTGAGCTGTAAGCGCTCGTTTTCCATAATCACAAGACCCAAACAGGAGGCCACCTTTGAGTAAGAAACAGAAAAAGATGCTGACGCGTATTCTGGCAGCCACCGCTCTGCTGATTCTTGTGAAGCTGCTGCCCACCATTTGGCTATCCTCTGCGCTGCCCTTGATCAGTGTCAGCCACATCTCCGCAGACGGGACCCCTGCCTTTTGTCTGGCCCGCTGGGTTCTGTTCCTGATTCCCTACGGCATCATTGGCTGGGACGTTTTATGGCGTGCCATCCGAAACATTTTTAACGGCCAGGTCTTTGACGAGAATTTTCTGATGGCCATTGCCACAGTTGGTGCCTTTGCCACCTCTGAGTATCAGGAAGCTGTATTCGTGATGCTGTTTTATCAGGTGGGGGAGCTGTTCCAGAGCTACGCCGTTGGCAAATCCCGCCAGTCCATTGCCGCCCTGATGGACATTCGACCCGACACCGCCAACCTTGAACAGGAGGACGGGTCTCTGGAAGAAGTGGACCCGGAGGACGTGGAGGTGAATTCCATAATCGTGGTGAAGCCTGGTGAGCGCATCCCGCTGGATGGCACCGTGGTGGAGGGCAGTTCCGTTTTGGATACTGCCGCGCTCACCGGCGAATCTCTGCCCCGGGATGTGACTGTGGGAGACTCTGTCCTCAGCGGCTGTGTCAACACCACCGGAATGCTGCGGATTCGTGTCACCACCCCCTGCGAGGAGTCCACCGTCTCCAAAATTTTGGAGCTGGTGGAGAACGCAAGTGAGAAGAAATCCACCAGTGAACAATTCATCACCCGGTTTGCCCGCTACTACACCCCCTGTGTGGTGCTGGCTGCTGCTGCCCTGTTCCTGCTGCCAAGCCTTGGTTTGTGGTTCTTGAACCCCGCCGCTCTGCCTGGCTTCCTTGCCGGCACTGTCTGGACGGACTGGCTGCATCGCGCCCTCATTTTTCTGGTCATCTCCTGCCCTTGCGCGTTGGTGATCTCCGTGCCCCTCAGCTTTTTCGGCGGCATTGGCGGTGCCTCCAAGTGCGGAATACTGGTGAAGGGCAGTGATTACCTGGAAATGCTGGCCCAGACGGAAACCGTGGTATTTGATAAGACCGGCACCCTCACCGAAGGCTTCTTCACTGTGACCGACATTCTGCCGCAAAATGGCTTTACCCAGGAAAGCCTGCTCTCCTGCGCGGCCCAGGCGGAGCGCTGGTCCGACCACCCCATTTCCCAGTCCCTTCGCCGGGCCTGCCCCGACAGCAGTGAGGGCCATTTGGTGGAGGAAGTGCAGGAATTGGCCGGTCACGGTGTCCAGGCCACCGTGGATGGCCGCAGAGTCCTGGTGGGCAACGGCCGCCTGATGGCTCAGGCCGGGATTGTTCTGCCCTATACGGACACCTTCCCAGGAGGCACCGTGGTTCATGTGGCTGTGGATGGTACTTATGCCGGTTCCATTGTGGTCTCTGACAAACTCAAACCCGGTGCCGCAGATGCCCTGGCCGCTCTCAAGGCCAGCGGTGTGAAAAAGACGGTCATGCTCACTGGCGACCGGCAGGAAGCCGCGGAGCTTGCTGCCAGAACGCTGGGCGTGGATGAATTCCATGCTGAGCTGCTGCCAGGGGACAAAGTCGAGCAGCTGGAACTCCTGCTCTCCCAGATCTCCGGCCAGGGAAAGCTGGCCTTTGTGGGGGACGGCATCAACGATGCCCCTGTGCTCTCCCGTGCAGATATTGGCATTGCCATGGGTGCCATGGGCAGCGATGCTGCCATTGAGGCGGCCGACATCGTCCTTATGGATGACCAGCCCGGAAAGATTGCCGACGCCATGCGGATCTCCCGCAAGACCCTTCGGATTGTACGGCAGAACATCGTCTTTGCTCTGGGCGTCAAGGGCCTGGTTCTGCTGCTGGGTGCTATGGGCCTTGCAAATATGTGGATGGCCGTCTTTGCGGATGTAGGCGTAGCCGTCCTTGCCATTCTCAACGCTACCCGATGCCTGAAGGTGGACCGCCCCTCACGCGCTGAAGAATCGTTGAGGGAGCTGTAATCATGTGAACTTTCCACACGACCCCTATTTTTGTGAAAAAGCAGCCTGTTTTCAGGCTGCTTTTTTCGCATTTTCCGGAACTGCTTGCTGGCCGATCGGCTATTTTTCAACACCGGGGAAAACCTTGTGAGAACTCCCGACTCAACCATTGCCGCAGGCAGAACACCGCAGGGTCCCGTTTGAACAGGGAAACCGGGAAACCTGTGCCCGGGTATCTGTTTCCAGTTTATGTGAACCAACCGTGGAAAGTGCAAAGAAGGCGCGCCAAATACTTCGGCGCGCCTTCTTGTCCGATTGCGTAAATGTCCTTACAACGTCTCCAGCTCCTGCTGCCACAACGTCCATTTTGCATCGCTGGGCATCATCCAGGCACCGCGGGGAGAGAAGCACACGGAACCGATCTTTGGACCATCTGGCAGGCAGCTGCGCTTAAACTGCTGGGTGAAAAAGCGGCGATAAAAGGTCTTGAGCCACTTCAAAATCACGTCCGCGCTGTACTGGTCGCCCAGGGCATACTGGGCCAGGCGGTAGATTTTCCGGGGAGAACTGCCCCAGCGAATCATATGATAGAGGAAAAAGTCGTGAAGCTCATAGGGGCCAACCAGATCCTCGGTCTTCTGGACAATCCTGCCCTGCACGGCCGGCAGCAGCTCCGGAGAGACTGGCGTGTCCAGAATATCCTCCAGCACGTCCCTGAGTTCCTCATCCTCTTCGGCATTATCCTGGGCCAGATAGCTCACCAGATGACGCACCAGCGTCTTGGGAATGCAGGCATTGACGGCATACATGCTCATATGATCGCCATTGTAGGTACACCAGCCCAGCGCCAGCTCACTGAGATCGCCGGTGCCGATGACAATGCCGCCGGTCTGGTTGGCAATGTCCATCAGGACCTGGGTGCGCTCCCGGGCCTGGCCATTCTCAAAGGTAACGGAATGATCGCCCATATCCTGTCCAATGTCCTTGAAATGGCTGCGAACAGTGTTGCTAATGTCCACAGTTCGAAGGGTTGCACCCATTTTCTCGGCCAAAATCACAGCATTGTTCTTCGTGCGGTCCGAGGTGCCGAAGCAGGGCATGGTGACTGCCAGAATATCGGTCATGGGACGATCCAGCATCTTCATGGCAAGGCCGGTGATCAGCACGGCCAGGGTGGAGTCCAGGCCGCCGGAGAGGCCTACCACAGCGGTCTTGGCACCGGTGTGCTCCAGCCGCTGCTTCAGGCCCAGTGAGGACATCAGTAAAATTTCCCGGCACCGCTCATCCCGGTCCTCCTGCCGCTCCGGGATGAAGGGCATGGGGGCCACGTAACGGGTCAACTTGGTCTCGGACACAGTCAGAGAGAACGCAGTACCAGCCAGATCCAGTTCCTCGCCACCCTGTGTTTGCGTGCGCCGGCGCTCACAGCACAGCTTCTTCACATCGATCTCAGAGATCAGGAGGCCGCCCTCAAAGCGCTGCTCTGCCAGCAGCATGCCATTTTCCGCAATGAGCTGGTGGGCGCCGTACACCGCATCGGAAGTGGATTCTCCCTCACCAGCACCGGAGAAGAGGTAGCCACACTGTAGCCGGGCAGACTGATTGGTCACCATCTGACGACGGAAGCGGCTTCGTCCCACAATTTCGCTGCTTGCCGCCAGATTACCGATGATCGTGGCACCACCCTTTACCATCTCCACCGATGGAGACAGCGCTGCCATCAGGTCTTCACCGATTTCAAAGCCCACAACCAATTCCGGCACTTCCGTACACCAGAAGAGCTGATGGGCTCCAAAACACACGGTCTGTCCGCAGAATTGGTCCACGATAAACGGCTCTCCCGCAGGAGCGGGCGAAAAATAGCGGGGCTCATTGCACTCATCGCGGTTAACGAGGTTGGTTTTGGGCACCACACCCAAAATCTCTCCGCTCTGGATGATGATAGCGCAGTTGTAGAGCTTGCGGTTGACCCGGACGGGCATACCGATGGCTGTCACTACCTCCAGATTGCGAGTCGCCTCCAGCACCGTGGACAGAGCGGTCTCTGCACCGGTGAGCAGGGTGTCCTGATAGAAAAGGTCCCCACAGGTGGCGCCAGTCAGACACAGCTCCGGCAGCACCAGCACCTTCACACCAGCCTTTTCTGCAGCACGCATCATGGTAAAAATCTGTTCCGCATTATAGTTGCAGTCAGCCAGCCGCAGCTTGGGTGTTCCGCAGGCTACGGAAATAAAACCGTCTCTCATAAATAAGCCTCCCCATGGATTTTCTGATAGCTGTATTTTACACCCCCCACGGGGGTTTTACAAGAACGTGAAAAGAACGCTCCATCTCCAAAACGACCTCACGTGCTTCCTCTATGTGGTGCCTGAACATCTATTTTTTTCATTCCGTTTTGTTTTTTGCAGGAATTTTTGCAAAATAGTTCTGTGGAATTCAACACATAATTTCTGCGGCATCAACACAAAAAGGACCGCCGTTGGCGGTCCTTTCTGCTGTGTGTGTTTTAGGAGGGAGAAAACGCATCGGGTTGGGAGGACCCTTTGCTTGATATATAAGATACCCGATAATCATTGCCGAATTATGAGTTGCATGTGAACAGTTTGTAAATCTGCTGTTTGGTCGGTCTTCTCCCGCTGATCATTCCATGTCAGATGGATTCCCGGTACTTCTGGCTCTCTGCCACGGCCAGTTCATCACATCTGTTGTTAAACTCGTTCTCCGCATGGCCCTTGACCCAGTGCAGATGGACGGTGTGGTACTCCGTCAAATCCAGCAGACGACTCCAGAGATCCGGATTCAGCGCCGGCTTCTTGTCGCTTTTTACCCAGCCCCTGGCACGCCAGCCCTTGGCCCAGCCCTTGCCAAGGCCGTCGATCACATACTTGGAATCCGAGTACAGCTCCACTGTACACGGCTCTTTCAGCGCCTCCAGCGCCGTAATGACACCGGAAAGCTCCATGCGGTTGTTGGTGGTCTGCCTCTCACCGCCGGAGAGCTCCTTACGGTGCTCTCCATACATGAGGATCGCACCCCAGCCGCCGGGTCCGGGGTTACCGCTGCATGCACCATCCGTATAAATCGTTACAGTCTTCATTGATTCACTCCCAGGCGCTATGCCTCCGCTCTCCGTTTATTTCTTCATGGACAGACGGATTCCCCCTGACCGATTTCCGGTCAGGGGGAGTCCCGTCACGGTCCGTTATGAATCCGTTTTTTCCGCTGCTGATACTCTTCCTGTTCAATGATGCCTGCATCTCTCAGAGTTTTCAGCTGTTCCAGACGTTTTTCCTCTGACAGCCACACGACGCCATCATTTTCATGGATTTCCGACACCGGTGGGGCAGAGGTGACATGGAACACCCCATCCTCATCCTTCTTTTTTCGATGCTGCCGCTCCAAATGCCTCTCCTGCGCACCGCCGTTTTTCTTTTTATTGATGATGCTATAAGCAACTCCGCCGATGATCAGCAGCGGCAGCAGCGGGGGAATGAGAAATAGGGAAATGAGAGCCACAGGGATCAGCAGCAGCCAGATCATTTTATTCATGGCTGGTTTTTTACCTTCCATGAAGCCTCGCTGCTCCTTCAGCTGCTGCAAATAGGCGTTGGAATGTCTGTCAATGCCTGATCGCATGACGGCTCCTCCTTTTTTCAAAAAATACGGGTATCTTCTCGTTTATTCCATCGTTTCAGTGGTTTCCACAGTCGCTTCTGCAACAGATTCCGTGTCATCTTCCCGGTCTGCCAGAGCCAGGGAAATGACCTGGTCTCCCTCTTCTTTAAAGCGCATCACGATGATGCCCTGGGTTGCGCGGCCACAGGTACGAATGGTGTCTGCATGAGTACGGATCATGATGCCTGTCTGGGTCACCAGCAGCAGGTCCTCGGAGCCGTCCACCACCTTAATGCCTACCACAGGGCCGGTCTTTTCCGTAATGGCGTAGTTTTTGATACCGACACCGCCGCGATTGGTGATACGGTACTCCTCCACGGGCGTCCTCTTACCATAACCTTTTTCGGTGATGGAGAGAACCTCGTGGCCCTCCTTAGCACGGGCAGCGCCCACCACGTAGTCGCCCTTACGAAGACGGATTCCACGGACGCCAACAGCGGTCCGGCCCATGGGACGGACGTCATTCTCGTCAAAGCAGATGGCCTGACCATCGTGGGTGGCAATCAGGATGTTCTGCTGACCATCTGTCTCCCGCACGGTAATCAGCTGGTCTCCCTCGTCCAGACTCAGGGCCCGGATGCCGTTCTGACGGATATTCTTCAAAGCGGAGACAGGCAGACGCTTCACCGTACCATTCCGCGTGATCATCACCAGGTAATGCCCGTCTTTTTCCTCCATATCCATGGTGCGGGTGTGGATCATGGTCTGGACCTTCTCGTCCGGCTCCACCTGCAGAATATTGACAATGTTGGTTCCCTTGGCAGCCTTGCCGCTCTCAGGGATCTGATAGCCCTTCTTACGGTACACTTTGCCAGTGTCAGTGAAGAAAAGCAGATAATCATGGGTGGAAGCGGTGAACACATCCGCAACGACGTCTTCGTCCCGGGTGGTAATCCCCTTCTTGCCCATGCCGCCCTTGGACTGGGCGGTGTATTCACTGACAGGAGTCCGCTTGATGTAGCCGGCCTGGGTCAGTGTAAAGACGCACTCCTCTTCCTCGATCAGATCCTCAATGTCGATCTCGTCTTCGATCTCCTGAATTTCGGTGATGCGGTCGTCGCCGTATTTGTCGCGGATGGCAATCAGTTCGTCCTTCAGGACGCCGCGCAGCATATCTTCATCGGAGAGCAGCTTCTGGAAGTAGGCGATCTTTTTCTCCAGCTCCTTGTACTCGCTTTCCAGTTTCTCCCGGTTGAGCCCCTGGAGAGAAATCAGGCGCATATCGCAGATGGCCTGGGCCTGCACATCGTCCAGGCCGAAGCGTTCCATCAGGTTCTCCTTTGCATTGTCATAGCTGGAGCGAATAATTTTGATCACTTCATCGATGTTATCCTGTGCGATCAGCAGGCCTTCCAGCAGATGTGCCCGCTCCTGGGCCTTGCGCAGATCGAACTGGGTGCGGCGGGTGATGATCTCTTTCTGGAAGGCGATGTACTCGTCCAGGATCTCCCGCAGCGACAGGATTTTTGGCTGGGACTGATCATTGACCAGAGCCAGCATATTGATGGCAAAGGTAGTTTGCAGCTGAGTCTGGGCAAATAGACGGTTCAGCACCACCTGCGGGTTGGCATCACGCTTGAGTTCAATGACAATGCGCATACCGTTGCGGTCAGACTCATCCCGGATACCGGAGATGCCCTCCAGCCGCTTATCCTCCACCTGGTCAGCCATGTTTTTGATGAGCATCCGCTTATTGACCATATAGGGAATCTCGGTAATAACGATCCGGGTCCGGTTATTGCCAAACTCCTCAAACTCGTGCCTGGCACGGACAATGACACGGCCCCGGCCTGTGGCATAGGCAGCCCGAATGCCGGAGCGGCCCATAATGATGCCTCTGGTTGGGAAGTCCGGTCCCTTGATATACTGCATCAGGTCGGACAAGGTGGCCTCTGGATCATCCAGCACACAGATGGTAGCATTGATGACCTCGGTCAGGTTGTGGGGCGGAATATTGGTAGCCATACCAACGGCGATACCGGAAGATCCGTTGACCAGCAGGTTGGGGAAGCGGGAGGGGAGGACGCGGGGCTCCTTATAGTTCTCGTCAAAGTTGGGGTCCCAGTTGACCGTTTCTTTCTCAATATCCCGCAGCATCTCATTGGAGATCTTGGAAAGACGTGCCTCAGTGTAACGGTAGGCAGCGGCGGGGTCACCGTCGATGGAACCGAAGTTACCGTGACCATCCACCAGCATATAGCGCATGGAGAAGCTCTGGGCCATACGGACCAGGGCATCATAGACGGACTGGTCGCCGTGGGGGTGATACTTACCCAGCACGATACCCACGCAGGTAGCAGACTTCTTGAACGCCTTATCGTGGGTCAGGCCCTCCTCGTACATGGCATAGAGAATACGGCGATGCACGGGCTTCAGGCCGTCACGGACGTCAGGCAGGGCACGGCCTTTGATGACGCTCATGGCATACTCAATGTAGCTCTTCTCCATCTCCGGCACCAGGGGAGAGGTGACGATTTTCTGTTCAGGATACCGAATTTCTTCGGGATCATACTGTGGTTTTTTACTCATATATTCATAGCCTTTCTTATGTGGGTAAAGTGCTTCATTTCACGCAGGATTCTCATGGGAATCGTATATGGGAACCTGGATATTCTTCCACTCGGGGGTTACTTCCGTGTCTTCTGGAAAGAACTCCGATTCCCAATTCAGGTAGTCCTGCTCATCCGCGGGGCTGGCAGACTCCATGGTCTCGTTGGGCCCGTAGAGGAAGTAGACGGTGCCGGTTTTGCTCCGATCCGCCTCTTCCGGATACGTCCCTCCCTCCATCTGCTCCACAATGTCACGGGTCATGCTGTAGACGCCGCCCTGACATTCATAGCGGTCCTGCTCTTCGTTATAGATCCACAGTTCGTACGGGAACAGTTCCCCGCTGGTGTGGTTATGGGAGGCCTGCGCTTTGGCCGTTCCATCATAGAAGGTCACAGCAGGCCACTGGGAGAGTTCCTTGCAGAACGCGCTTTTTTCCGTGTCGTACCCGTAGACGTCCAGAAACATACCTGCCATGCAGTCATCGCCATGCTGAATCAGCAGCTCTTCTTTCCCGTCGCTGTCCACATCCAGAATGGCATACTGATCCACATAATGCGTCCGATCATCCATACCAGGAAAGCCCATGCCCTCATTGTGGACACCGTCCGGGTAAACGCCATCTGCTTCCAGCCGCTCCAAAGCCCTTTTGAAGGCCGTACGGGTAAGCTCTGACGCATCATCTGTATCCGCAACTGCCGGATGCTCTGCGCCGCAGCCGGTAACCAGGACAGCCAGCAGAGCTGAAACCAGGAAAAACCTGACGTTTTTCATCGGATGCACCTTAGTAATCCAGGTTTTCCGCATACTGCGCATTTTTCTCGATAAATTCCTTACGGGGTTCCACCTTCTCGCCCATGAGAACGGTGAAGGTCTCGTCAGCTGCCACGGCGTCATCCAGAGTAATCCGACGCAGCGTGCGCTTTTCTGGGTCCATGGTGGTATCCCACAGCTCGTGGGCGTCCATCTCACCAAGGCCCTTATAGCGGTTGATATCCACCTTTGCATTTGGGTTGTCGCCCCGCATCTCGGCGGCAATCCGGTTGCGCTCCTCGTCGGAATAGGCCACACGGGTCTGCTTGCCCCGGGTCAGCTTGTACAGCGGAGGCACAGCGGAATAGACATAGCCCATCTCGATCAAAGGCCGCATAAAGCGGAAGAAGAAGGTGAGAAGCAGCGTCCGGATATGAGCGCCGTCCACATCGGCATCCGCCATAATGACAATTTTGTGATACCGAAGCTTGTTCAGATCGAACTCCTCGCCGATACCGGCACCCAGTGCCACAATGACGGGCTGCAGCTTTTCGTTGGAATAGACCTTATCAGCACGCGCCTTCTCCACGTTCAGCATCTTACCCCACAGGGGAAGAATGGCCTGAAAGCGTGAGTCACGGCCCTCGGTAGCAGAGCCGCCTGCGGAGTCACCCTCGACGATATACAGCTCGGTGAGCTCCGGGTTCACCTCGTTGCAGTCGCGGAGCTTGTCAGGCATTGCCGCGCCGCCCAGGGCGGTTTTGCGGCGGACGGACTCACGGGCCTTCTTGGCAGCCTCACGTGCGCGGTTAGCGGTAAGTGCCTTATCCAGAATCATGCGTCCCACCTGAGGATTCTCCTCCAGGAAGGTGTCCAGCCGCTCGGCAACCATGGCGTTGACCAGTGTCCGGATCTCGCTGTTACCCAGCTTCGCCTTTGTCTGCCCCTCAAACTGTGCCTCCGTCAGCTTCACGGAAATCACACACGTCAGACCCTCGCGGCAGTCCTCGCCAGAGATCTTTTCGTCGTCCTTGAGCATCTTGATACGGCGGCCGTAGTTATTGAGCACGTTGGTGAGAGCCCTCCTAAAACCTTCCTCGTGCATACCGCCCTCAGGGGTGCGAACATTGTTGGCAAATGAGATAATGGTCTCATTGTAGCCGTCATGATACTGCATGGCAATCTCTGCAATGGCGTCGTCCTTCTGTCCTGTCATGTAGATGACATCCTTGTGCAGCACATCCTTGCGCTTATTCAGCCAAGTGACAAACTCCCTGATGCCGCCCTTGTAGCACATGGAACGGAAACGGTCCTTCTCCTCTTTCTCAGCAGAGGAGGAACGCAGATCGGCAATGGTGATGCGCAAACCGGCGTTGAGGAAAGCCTCCTCCTGCATACGAGTGGCCAGCGTATCAAAGTTATAGACCGTATCCTCAAACATCTCAGGGTCAGGCTTGAAGGTAACTGTGGTACCGGTGTGGTCTGTTGTGCCAACCACTGTCATTTCCTCAGTAACATGTCCGCGGGAAAACTTCATTTCATAGATTTTGCCATCCCGGTGGACCTGAACCGTCAGCCACTCAGACAGTGCGTTGACCACGCTGGCGCCCACGCCATGCAGGCCGCCGGAGACCTTATAGCCGCCACCACCAAACTTTCCGCCGGCGTGAAGCACAGTAAAGACCACTTCCAGAGCGGCCTTATCGGTCTGAGCCTGGATATCCACGGGAATGCCGCGGCCGTTATCCACAACGGTGATGATGTCGCCCTCGTTGATCTGCACAGTGATCTCCGTGCAGTAGCCAGCCAGAGCTTCGTCGATGGCGTTATCCACGATCTCATAAACCAGATGATGCAGACCGGAGAGGGATGTGGAACCGATATACATACCGGGACGCTTCCGAACGGCCTCCAGGCCCTCCAGCACCTGAATCTCAGCTGCATCATACTCGTGCTCCGTCTGGGAGCTCATGAGGATTTCATTTTCTGCCATGTAGGTACTCCTTCCGTTATCAAGACAAAGAGAGCCGGACTGGAAGCAATCTCCGGTCCGCTTCTCCTTGCCCTGAGGATCTCAAATAATATAAGTTCAGCTTATAATTCCATCTTTGTGCTCTCAGCACGCTTTTGCAGAGTGGTGGAGTTGAGCTGACAGAGATAAACAATCTGTGGGTGATAGGGGTGATCACAGACCACAAAGGATTTTGGAATATCGCCGGACACATCCAGCACCACGCCTTCTGATTCAGCCGCGGTCAGATACTCTCGCGTCCGTTTGTCGTAGCTGCACTTGTCCAAATCGAAAATTCCGATAACGCGGTGTTCGGAGACGATTTCATTTTGTCCAAGGTGCAAATACATACATTTTTCCCTCCATCTTCCACTCATTTTAAAATGTATATTTATTCATTCGCTGTTTCACATGAAACAATGAAATTAAACCATCTGTCCATTGGCAACATGCAGCACCTTGCCTCCCAACATCTGGGGAAGGCGGTCATCCTCGCAGCAGGTGATGAACACCTGGCCGCCGGCGATGCGGTTCAGCACAAATTCCTGCCGTCGGGGGTCCAACTCGGACAGTACATCGTCCAGCAGCAAAACCGGGTATTCTCCGGTGACATTTTTGTAAATTTCCCGCTCTGCAAGCTTCATGGAAAGGGCTGCCGTCCGGGTCTGCCCCTGGGAAGAATAGAGCTTTGCCTCCCGTCCATTAATGGTTACCAACAGGTCGTCCTTGTGGGGGCCGGACAGACACAAGCGGGATGCACGTTCCGCAATCTGGTGCTTTTCCATATGAATTCGCAGTTGTTCAGCAATTTCCGTCACTTTTCCAGCTGGATTCACATTAGACACCGTCTGATAAAAAAGCCCAAGCTGTTCCCGTCCGCCGGAACATTCCCGGTGGTTGGCAGCCGCATATTCTTCCAGCCGTCTGGCAAACTGATACCGATAGTGGATCAGCACTGCACCGTAGCGCACCAACTGCTCATTGAATTCCGGAAGAGCGTCCAGCAGATCCGGCCGCTCTTCGGAATCCCGTAAAATTCTGGTTTTATGCTCGTAAGTCCGGTGATATGCCGCCAGGGTCGCAGCATAGCGTGGCCGCAGCTGGCAAAGAGCCGTATCCATAAATTTTCGCCGCTCGGCAGCGCCTGCCCGGATCAGATCCAGATCCTCCGGACAGAAAAATACGGTCTGATAGACCTGGCTCAGATCTGTGCTGTTCTTCACAGTTACCTGATTCACCGTCATTTTTCGCCGCTTTCCTCGAAAAAGGTCCACCTGAACCCGAAAATTCCGGTCACGGGCAAATGCCTGGACTGTCATCCGGGCTGAGGGCTGATCAAAAGCGATCATTTCCCGATCCGTTCTTGCCCTGGGGGATTTGCCGCAGGACAGATAGACAATTGCCTCCAGTAAATTGGTTTTGCCCTGTGCATTTTCCCCAAAAATCACATTGCATTTTGGGTCAAACTCCACAGTTTGGGAAGCATAGTTCCGAAAATGGTCCAGCTCTAAGCATTCAATCCGCATAGGAAACTGTCAGATGCTGGCCATCAAAGAGGACATCATCCCCGGGGCGGATTTTTTTGCCCCGCATGGTACAGACCTCTCCATTAACCTGGACTTCACCATTCTGAATGAGTTCCTTGGCGATTCCGCCGGATTCCACCAGATTAGCAAACTTCAACAGGTCCTGTAATTTGATAAATTCGGTATGAATTTCAATGGTTTTCATAGATTTTCCTCTTAATCGGAAGATTTCAGGCGCACCGGCAGTACCATGTACAGGAAGTTTTCCTCCCCATCAACGGGAACAATAATGGCGGGGGAGACTCCGGTATTCAACTCTATTTTCACGGTGTCGGCTGGAGCATAGCGCAGGGCTTCCATCAGATAGCGGTTGTTAAAGCCAATTTCCAAATTCTGGCCGTCACCGGCCAGGTGGCAGATGTCCTTTGCCTCACCGTTTCCTGTTTTGGCAGACAGACGGACTTTATCGTGCTCAAAGACGCAGCGAACCGGGCTTTTCAGCTTTTCGGAGATGACCACGGAGACACGATCAATGCTGTTAATCAGAGATTTTGTGTCTGCAATGACAGAAATGGGGTTTTTTCGAGGGATTGCATTCTTGTAATCCAAAAATTCCCCTTCCAGGCGGCGGCAAATCAGCTCTGTGGAGCCAATTTCAAACAAAATATGGCGTTTGCCAAGGGTAAAAGCTGCAGATTCCTCCACATCACCGCAAATATTTTTGACTTCAGTCAGTGCAAAACCGGGTGCAACGAAAGAAAATGCGCCGCCGTCTACCTTTTCCAAGGGTTCCCGGCGAATGGCCAGGCGGAAACCGTCTACAGCGACCATGGTCAGGCCCTTTTCGTTGATTTCAAACAGGGCACCGGTGTGAACAGGGCGGCTTTCGTTGGTTGAGACGGCAAAAGAAGTTTCTTCAATCATAGACCGCAGGGTTTTCTGCTGTATGGAGACAGAATATTCGTCTTCAACCTCGGGCAAATCAGGGTAATCGGTGGCGGATAGGCCCAAAATGTCGAAAGCGGCGTCACCGCAAGTCAGATGGACCATCAATTTCTCATCTGCATAGAAAGTGATGATATCGTCCGGCATCCGCCGGATAATATCGCCCAGGAGGCGGGCGTTTAATACAATTTCGCCCGATTCGCTGATGTCAGCGGAAACTTTGGTGCGGATGCCGGTTTGCATGTTGTAACCGGAAACTGTCAGCTGATCTCCAACATGGAGCAGCAGACCTTCCAAAGCGGGAATCGAGCTTTTTTGAGCAACTGCTCGGCTGCAAACTGAAATTGCGTTTTGCAGAAGAGCTTTCTCGCAGGAAAATTTGATCATAGTTGGCTTCCTCTCTCAAATTAGGATGGACTTCCAGGGGTGATAGAAAAAATAAAGAAATATTTATTTAGAAAAAGCAGTGGTAGAACAAATTCATGTGGAAAAAAGGCGAAACCCTTGATATGACAGGGGTTTGCTTGTCCACACGGGATGTGGAAGATCTCGGTGGCTTTTCCACAGCATTTTTTTGAGAAATGTTTTCCACACCAAAGATTTTCCTTTTCCACCACGGATGTGGAAAATTCGTCAGCGTTTGGAGTTGATATTTGTCTTAATTTCTTTCACGGTTTCGGCGAAAGCCGGGTTCTTTTTCATCTTCTTTTCTACCTGCTGAATGGAGTAGAGGACAGTGGAGTGATCTCGGTTGTCAAACTGTTTGCCAATGTCGTCCAGAGACAGGTTGGTCATGCTGCGGATCAGATACATGGCAATTTGACGGGCGGCTACGGCATCCCGGATGCGCTGCTGCCCCTTAATGACGCTCAATTCCAAATTGTAGAACTTGGAGATGTAGTCCAGGATGGATTCTGGTGTGGGAATATATTCATTGCTCCGCTTCAGAATATCCTGCATGGCACGGGTGACGGTCTCTTCGTCGGCATCATTACCCAGCAAATCCTTGTAGGCCAGGATTTTGTTGATGGTACCTTCCAGTTGCCGTACGTTGGCAGTGACGTTTTCCGCAATATAGAAAGAAATCTTGTCGGGGAGCTCCATTCCCAGCAGGGCGGCTTTGTTTTTTACAATGGCCACACGGGTTTCAAAGTCGGGGGGCGCAACATCCACCAGCAGACCCCATTCAAAACGGGTCCGCAGGCGATCATCCAGCAGCGTCATCTCAGAGGGGGGACGGTCCGAGGTTAGGACGATCTGGCGGCCGGATTCATAGAGCGTATTGAAGGTGTGGAAGAATTCATTCTGCACCTGCTCCTTGCCGGCGACAAACTGGACGTCGTCCACCAGCAGAAGATCCGCTTCCCGATATTTGGCGCGGAATTCGTTGCCGCGACCGGCACGGATCAGTTCAATAAACTCATTGATAAAGTCATCGCCCTTGATGTAGACGATCTTGGAACGAGGATCATTCTTGCGAATGACGTTGGCAATGGCATACAGCAGGTGGGTTTTTCCCAGACCGGAGTCGCCATAAATCAGCAAGGGGTTGTAATTCTGGGCAGGATGTTCTGCCACTGCTACGGATGCGGCATATGCCAGTTTGTTGGAGGGACCGACCACGAAAGTGTCGAAGGTGAATTCATCAGAGGTGAAGCGATCACTCTGTTTTTTCGGACTTTTGCCGCTGAATTCATCGAAAGCCTGATCATCAAGGATTTGCACCTCAAAATCAGTGGAGAAAATATCGTGAAGGGAGGCCTTGATGTTCTTCAAAAACAGGGACTCAATGTAGCCCTTCTTGAAGTCGTTGGCACAGTGGAGAATAAAAGTGTTGCCCTGGATGTCCACGGCTTCCAGTTCATCGAACCAGGTGGCGATGGTCGTCTCAGAAAGCTCCCCTTTCAGCTGGGTCAGGACGTTTTCCCATACGTCAGCAACTGAATTCAAAAAGATACACCTCTCTCATCTTAGTGTAGGGTGAACAGAGACAATGGGAACTGCCTCTGCAAAAGGGCCCGGAAACCCTGTGTCACAAAACGGCAGGCGCCGCTCGCTTCCGGTCCGTTTTCAACGGCCTGAGGACCGCAATTATCCCGCAAACGGGAAGGGCCATTGTCAAATCTGTGGAAAAACAGGGGAAATACACGTCGGTTATCCATAGTTTTCCGCAGATTGTCAGGACTTAGTTAAAAATGGACAAAAATATCCACAGATAGTATAGCAAAAAAACGAAGCGTGTGCAATACATATTCTAATACTAAGGACCGGCTTTTTTCACCAGGTTTTTCACAGGTGAAACGGTCAATATATAGCGGGAAAAGAAAAGAAGAGATACAAGATTTTGAAATGTAATAAAAACCTGTGTAAAAGTCCTTTTTTTTGAAGAAAAAAGCAAGTTTTCCTTGACACCTTTCCCTTTCTTCTGTATACTAATCGATGCGCTATATCTGCGCATAATTTGTTTACTGCGTCCGCCAGACGACGGATGTCGAGTAAGAGCCATCTTTGATGGCCGGAATTCTGACAGGAGGTGTCTCAATATGGCAACGAAACGTACCTATCAGCCCAAGAAGCTGCATGGCCAGAAGGTCCATGGTTTCCGCAAGAGAATGGCAACTGCCAATGGCCGCAAAGTCCTGGCCCGTCGCCGCGCCAAGGGCCGCGCCCGTCTGTCCTACTAAGAAACAGAATGCGCGGGAGACACTTGAACAAAGGTCCTTCAGGGACGGCGGGAGTTTGAGAAGACCCCTCCGTCCCTACAAAAGTTTGTCTGAATGATATTTGTTCAGGGAATAGAGAAAGCAGGAGCATTGAAATGAAACGTGCGGTCACGCTGAAGGAAAATCATGAATTTCGTCGGCTGTACCAGAAGGGCGCGTCAGCTGTCGGAGGCGGCATGGTGGTCTATTGTCGGAAAAACCGGCTGGGCCGCAACCGTCTCGGTCTCACTGCGTCCACAAAGCTGGGACATGCTGTTGTCCGCAACCGGGCCCGTCGGCGTCTTCGGGAGGTCTATCGGCTGAATACCCCCGCCATGAAGCAGGGATATGATATTATTCTGGTAGCCCGCAGCCGCACCCTGACGGCTTCCTGGAATGAATTGAACAACACATTCCTGAAACTCTGCCGAAAGCTGGACTTGCTGGAGATGCAGGCATGATCAAAAAACTCATGCTGGCCATGATCCGATTTTATCGGACGGCTATTTCTCCTTTCACGCCACGCTGCTGCAACTATATTCCCACCTGCTCCCAGTACGCCATGGAGGCCATCCAAAAATATGGTGCACTTCGGGGCGGCTGGCTGGCGTTTCGCCGAATCCTGCGCTGCAATCCGTTTCACAAGGGTGGATATGACCCGGTCCCCTGAGGGTGGCCTGATTTTTTAAGGCTGCTCCCACACAGAGGGGAGAAAATGAATACTCCTCCTCTGGTTCCCAATCACCGTAATTTGGAGGAAAACAAGATATGTTTGCAACCATCGGATACTACATTTGTATCCCCTTTGCCTGGTTGGTCCGTCTTTTCTATAATCTGGCGGATAACTACGGTCTGGCACTGATTCTGTTTACTCTGGTCATTAAGCTCATCATGCTGCCCTTCCAGATTAAATCTAAGAAGAGCATGGTGCGAATGAGCCGCATGTCCGGCAAGATGCAGGAGATTCAGAAGAAATATGCCAACAATCAGGCCAAGATGAACGAAGAGGTTCAGCGTCTGTACATGGAAGAGGGCGTCAACCCCATGAGCGGCTGCCTGTGGAGCTTTCTGCCCCTGCCCATCCTGATGGCTCTGTACTCCATTATTCGCCAGCCCATTACCCACTTCATGATGCTGGGCCAGGATGTGTTGACTCAACTGGTAGACACCGTCAGCAAGGCGGGGATCTCCATGGACAAGATTGTCATGATGAAAGACGGCGTCATGCAGATGAAGGACGGCATCCCCCTGATGCAGCCCTATGGCCAGATTGAACTGGTTCACACCATCTCTACTCAGATCCCTGAGGCTGCTGCCAACATCGATGGCTGGATGAACGTGAACTACAACTTCCTGGGCCTGAATCTGTCCAGCACTCCCAGCAGCGCATTTACCAGCTTTGCCTTTGAGTGGGCAGTCATCGGCCTGATCCTGATCCCCATTCTCTCCGGCGGCTTCCAGTTCGTCATGAGCAAGGTAGCCATGGCCGGCACCCCCAACGCAAACCAGGGCCCCAACAAGATGATGATCCTGATGATGCCTCTGTTCTCCGTGTACATCGCATTCATTATGCCTGCTGCACTGGGCGTGTACTGGATTGCCCAGAGCGCTTTCTCCATTGTGCAGGAAGTGATCATGAATAAGTTCTTCAATCAGAAGATTGAGGAAGAGGAAGCTGCAAAGTTCGAGGCCAAGCAGGCCGATCGGAAACGCCGCATGGAAGAGGCCAAGAAGCTTCAGGAGCAGCAGAAGCAGGAAGCTGCCAAGAAGCTTACATTGAAGGAAAAGCAGGAGCTGGCCCATGAGGCTAAGCTGGCGAAAGCCACCAAGGGCGCCCGTACCAACGAGGCCGGCCGTGTGGGTGATCGTCCCTATGCCCGCGGTCGTGCCTATGTGGAAGACCGCTACGACAAAGAGGTTTGAGGTCTGTCATGAGAGAATTTATTGATGTCACCGGCAAGACCGAAGAAGAGGCCTTGCAGAAGGCCCTGCTTCAGTTGAATATGGATCGGGACGATGTTTCGGTTGAGCTTCTGGAGCGTGCGAAGTCTGGATTCCTGGGTTTGGGCAGCTGCCCTGCCAAGATCCGTGTGAGCTACGGCCCCGAGGAAGAAGAGTCCCCCGTAATGGAGACCCCTCGTGGGGGGGAGATTCCTCCCACTGCGGTCATCGAGCGTCCCGCACACAAGGAAAAACGGGAACCCAAGCCCGTTCGGGAAGAGGTCAGGGCCGAGGAGGCCCAGGAGGCCCCCGTCCAGGATCTGGGCGAGGAAGTCGACGACGAGAAGGCCCAGGCCATCAAGACATTCCTGCACGGTCTCCTGACCCAGATGGAGAACGAGGCCGATGTGAAGGTCTACCAGCCTGAGAGGGGCCGTTATAAGGTCATTCTGGAGGGTGAGAACCTGGGGAGCCTGATCGGCCGTCGGGGTGAGACCCTGGATGCCATCCAGCAGCTGACCAGCTATGCCGTCAATCGTACCGGCGGTCGTGTCCGCATCCAGCTGGATGCGGAGAACTACCGTGCCAAGCGGGAGCAGAGCCTCCAGCATCTGGCAAGGAAGGTGGCTGGCAAGGTGATCAAGTACCGCCGCAGTGTAACACTGGAGCCCATGAATGCCTACGAGCGTCATGTAATCCACACGGCACTGCAGAATTTCTCCGGTGTGACAACTTACTCCACCGGCACCGAGCCCAACCGCCGTGTCATTGTCGCCTACGACCGCGACAAAAGATAATCCGTTCTGAAAAAGAGCGGTCCGTTCGGACTGCTCTTTTTTGTTGGCCCGCCAGGCACCAAGTCCTGTCCACAATCTCCACAAATTCCCTCACATTGTGGAGAATTTGCCCTTTTTCAGTCCATAAAAAGCAATCAAGCAGCCCACTTTTGATAAAATGTGAAGAAAAAGGGCGGTTTATTTACTCTGGCCCTTTCGGTCTGCCAGGAGGCCCCGGGCGGGCTGATCTCCACGGGATTCACAAAGTTTTTCGAATTGTTGAAACTATGGGCGCAAGTTTGAGCGATTGCCATTAATTCTACATTAATTTTTGAAAAAAACAGTGACGAAACCGGACAAAATTCGGTATAATAAAATAAATGTGGGCGCCGGGTCCGCAGTGAAATCAGAACAGCGAGATCGCAGCCGTCAGGAGAGCTGCGAGGAAGGAACGGAAGAAGATGAAATTTACAGATATTTTGGCGCTGCTGGGCGGTCTTGCCCTGTTTCTCCACGGCATGCAAATGATGAGTTCCGGTTTGGAGGCAGCAGCGGGCAACCGGATGAAAGCCATTCTGGAGCGGCTAACTGCCAACCGGCTGATGGGCGTTCTGGTAGGTGCTCTCATCACAGCAGTGATCCAGTCGTCCTCTGCGACCACCGTCATGGTGGTTGGCTTTGTTAATGCCGGTATGATGACTTTGAATCAGGCCATCTGGATTATCATGGGTGCCAACGTAGGTACCACAGTCACCAGCTTGCTGATTGCCCTCGATGTTGGTGCGATGGCACCGGTTCTGGCCTTTACGGGTGTGGTGCTCATGGTGTTTGTGAAGCGTCCCCAGGCCCAGCACATCGGTCAGATTCTGGCGGGACTTGGCATTTTGTTTATTGCCATGGACATGATGAGCGCGGCTATGTATCCGCTGCGGGACTCTGAGGTCTTTATTTCTCTCATGTCCACCTTCTCCAACCCGCTGCTGGGTATTACCGCAGGTGCTCTGTTTACGGCTCTGATTCAATCCTCCTCTGCATCCGTGGGTGTTTTGCAGACACTGGCAGGCAACGGAGTTATCGGACTGGGCAGCGCTGTTTACGTGCTGTTTGGACAGAACATCGGCACTTGCATCACGGCGCTGCTGGCTTCTGCCGGTGCCAACCGCAATGCCAAGCGGGCCACGCTGATCCACTTCCTGTTCAATGTGATCGGCACCACAATGTTTACGATTCTCTGCGTGACCTTCCCCCTGACGGACTTCCTGGAGCGACTGATGCCCGGCGAGGCCCCGGCACAGATTGCCACCATGCACATGCTGTTCAACATCACCACCACACTGGTGTTGCTGCCTCTGGGTGAATATCTTGGCAAGCTGGCAATTTACCTGTTGCCAGAGCGGGAGACTTCGGCGAAAGACGCAGAAAGCGAGATGCACTTGGCCTATCTCACGCCCATTCACGCTGCGGGCAAGGAGGGCGGCCTGGGCGGCAGTGCCATTGTTACCGACCAGCTGCGCAACGAACTGTGTCGGATGCTGTACATGGCACGGGATAACGTGGACGATAGTTTCCGGGCCGTACTGACCCGCGATGTCAAGCGATTGAAGGCAGTGGAGGACCGGGAGGAGCACCTGGACTTCCTGAACGAGGCCATTTCCCGCTATGTCTCTCAGGTAGTGGCGATGGAAACCAACGAAGAGAGCTCGGCTGCAGTCAGCAGTTTCTTTACCATCTCCAGCAATGTGGAGCGGATTGGCGACCATGCCAACAACCTGGCGGGTTATACCCGTCGTCTGGTGGAGAAGGACATTGACTTTTCCAAGGAGGCCCAGGAGGAGATCCTTTCCATGCGTGAGATCTCTTTGGAGACCATAGCGGCGCTGCTCTCGTCCCGGGCGGGTACTGCGGAATGGCTGGCAGAGGTGGCCCAGCTGGAACAGCGGGTTGATGATATGACAGACCAGTTCCGGCACCATCAGCTGGATCGGATGCGGCGGGGCGACTGCAACAACGAAGCGTGCATTCTTTATGCCGAGCTGCTGACGGACTTTGAGCGGATCGGCGACCATGCCTTGAATATTGCGCAGGAGCTGACCATGGCACAGACTTCTCTGGCTTGAACATGAAACAACGCAAAGCAGGCAATACCAATTGGCTTGGTATTGTCTGCTTTTTGTATGCTCAGAGAGCGGAGAGTTTCATTTAGTAAAAATTTGAAAAATTATAAATTAATTTGGGGTGAAAAGGACAGATGCCGGGCCTCCTCTTGACAATGCGGGGAAAACGTGATACAGTTCACACGATATCTTAAAAAGGCACTGACAGGGAAGAGTATCCTTGTGTTTCCCGGGCAAGAGAGAGGGCGGCTGGTGAAAGCCCTTGCGGGAACAGGGAGAAGGCCCCCTTGAGCCGTGATGCTGAACGATTTCATAGGCACCGCCGGCCCCCACCGTTATCGGGTTGAGTGTGCATGATCTCATGCAAATTCAGGTGGAACCACGGACATGTTTTGTTCGCCCTGAGTCTTTGGACTCGGGGCGTTTTTATTTTATTCGGAGAATCATCCGTATCTGTGGGGGACTGTTTTCCGAATGGAGTTTCAAGCCTTTGAGAGTATATGCTGGAAACGAAGCAAAAAATGATCATAAAAGGAGAACTTAGTATGAGACCCGAAGAAAAGACCATGGAAAAAGTTGTTGCCCTGTGTAAGGGCCGTGGCTTTGTGTTCCCCGGCTCTGAGATCTACGGCGGTTTGGCCAACACCTGGGACTACGGCCCTCTGGGTGTGGAGCTGAAAAACAATGTCAAGAAGGCCTGGTGGAAGAAGTTCGTTCAGGAGAACCCCTACAACGTGGGTCTGGACGCCGCCATCCTGATGAACCCCCAGACCTGGGTAGCTTCCGGCCATCTGGGCGGTTTTGCCGATCCACTGATGGACTGCAAGGAGTGCAAGGAGCGCTTCCGTGCCGACAAGCTGATTGAGGACTGGGCCCAGGAAAATCATTACGAGCTGCCCAAGGCTGTTGACGCCTTCTCCCAGGAGGAGATGAAGGCTTTCATCGACGAGCATGAAATCAACTGCCCCACCTGTGGCAAGCACAACTTTACCGACATCCGTCAGTTCAACCTGATGTTTAAGACTTTCCAGGGTGTTACCGAGGATGCAAAGAACACGGTGTATCTGCGGCCCGAGACCGCTCAGGGCATTTTTGTCAACTTCCAGAACATTCAGCGCACCACCCGCCGCAAGCTGCCTTTCGGTGTCTGCCAGATCGGTAAGTCCTTCCGCAATGAGATCACCCCCGGCAACTTCACTTTCCGCACCCGCGAGTTTGAGCAGATGGAGCTGGAGTTCTTCTGCGAGCCCGGTACCGACATGGAATGGTTCCAGTACTGGCGTTCTTTCTGCCGTGACTGGCTGCTGGGCCTGGGCATGGACGAGGAACACCTGCGTCTGCGGGACCACAGCCCCGAGGAGCTTTGTTTTTACTCTAAGGGTACCACTGACTTTGAGTATCTCTTCCCCTTCGGCTGGGGCGAGCTGTGGGGTGTGGCCGACCGTACTGACTACGACCTCAAGCAGCACCAGCAGGTCTCCGGCAAGGATCAGACCTACTTTGACCAGGAGAAGAACGAGAGATATATCCCGTACGTGGTGGAGCCCTCCCTGGGTGCTGACCGCGTGACCCTGGCCTTCCTGGTGGAGGCTTATGACGAGCAGGTCGTAGGCCAGGACAAGAGCGGCAAGGATGATATCCGTGTGGTGATGCATCTGCATCCTGCGCTGGCTCCCTACAAGGTGGCTGTCCTGCCTCTGTCCAAGAAGCTGAGCCCCAAGGCCCGCGAGATCTACAGTGAGCTGGCAAAGGACTTCATGGTGGACTTTGACGAGACCGGTTCCATCGGTAAGCGTTACCGCCGCGAGGACGAGATCGGTACTCCCTTCTGCGTCACCGTGGACTTTGAGACCATTGGCGACGAGAATACGCCCGCCGACAACTGCGTCACCGTCCGTGACCGTGACACCATGGAGCAGGTCCGTATGCCCATCAGCGAGCTGAAGGCATATCTGACCGAGAAGATGGCATACTGATTTGATGCTGTAGGCGGGGCCGCAAACCGGTCCCGCCTTTTTCTTGTGAGGAGACCAAATGTTGAAAAATAGAAACACAAAAGCGAAAAAAGGGCCTATTGGACCCCTTTGGGTCCGGTGGCTTCTGTTTACTGCCGGAGCACTCTGCATGGGCCTGGCCATTGCCATTGCCGTACTGTGGCTGAATTTTGACTCTCTCAGCACGGTGGCATCCTGGGCGAAGAAGTATACCACCTATGTGCCCCTGACTGCGCTGCTCTACGCAGTGCCCATTTTCCTGTTGGGCGCTGCCTTTGGAAGGCTGTGGCTCTCGAGCCTGCTGGTGGGCAGTGTGGGTATGATTCTGGCACTCGTGGATTATTTCAAAAATATGATCAACGGTACGCCGCTCGAACTGGCGGACTTCGGTCTGGCATCCAAGCTGAGTCAGGTAGCCGGTGTGGCAGGCGATCTGGTTCCGCCCATTGATTTCTGGCGGGGTACGGCAGTGCTGCTGGTCTGTGTGCTGCTGCTGTATCTTTTCCGTCGGCTGACGGAAATCTCCGGCAGTGTGCGTTTCCTCAGCCTGTCCATGGCGTTGATTGTGCTGATCCAGCTCTTCTCCACCTCTGGTGCAGCTTGGGTGGGAAACACCTTTGGTGTGGATGTTTACGCCAGTATGCCTGCTGCCCAGAACCACAATGTGCACGGACTGACACTGGCACTGTGGCGAGATCTGATGCTGCAAAAGAAGGAGGCCCCGGAGGGCTACAGCGAAGAGATGATGCAGGCGGCGCTCACACGTATTGATGAAATTCTGGCGGATGGCGATGAGACTGCGGCCACGGAGCCCAATGTGATTATGATTTTGTCGGAGTCCTTTTTTGATCTGAACAGACTGCCTGGCCTGCGCTTTGAGCGGGATCCTCTGGAAAACTTTCACGCGTTGGAGAAAGAGGCCATTTCCGGCAGCTTTTTCAGTCACTATCTGGGCTACGGCACTGGCTATATCGAAATGGCCATGCAGTATGGCATTACCAATCATGACTTCGGTGCCAGTACAAACATCTGCTTCCTGAAAGACGAGGCCTACGACTACTTTGACGCTCTGCCGGAACAGTATGGCAGTGACGGCGGCTATCAAAGGACGATGATGCACTCCTTCAACGACAGCCTCTATAACCGGACGGTAACCTATCCAAGACTTGGCTATTCCAGTTTGCTGTTTTCTGCGGATATGCAGAACATGGGCATCGAATGGGAGGGAAATCCCTATGGCGGCTACTACCTGAAGGATACTTATCTCATGGAAGCACTCATGCAGGAGCTTAAGAATATCAATGCCAGCGGAAAGAAGGCCTTCCTATATGGCATTTCTATGGAGAACCACCAGCCCTTTGACGCAGAAAAGTTTGGTTATGTCTGCCAGATGGGGGTGGAGAGCGATACCCTTAGTGAGGAGGACATGGCCATTGTCCGGGTTATGCTGGAAGGACACATTCGGGCAGACCAGTCTCTGGGCTACCTGACAGATGCGCTGCGGAAGTACCCGGAGCCCACGGTGGTGGTGTTTTTCGGCGACCACCGTCCCAACCTCTTTATGACGGATGGACACACAGTCTACACGAAGCTGGGCCTCTGCCCCTCGGAGGACACCATGGAGTGGTCTCTGGAACAGACAAAGGACATCTACTCCACGGACTATATGATCTGGGGCAATGACGCGGCTCTGCTGGGTGATCAGGCCGGTACGCGAAAAGACAGCAGCGCCACGGCGCTGGGCCCCGATTTGCTGAGTGTGACCCATCAGCCTGCGTCCCGGTACTGGGGCCTGCTGCAAAAGGTCCGGGAGGTCAGTCTCTCCAATCTGGATCTCTACTTTGTAAATCAGAACAGCCAGCCCTTCCGCACGGTGGAGGACGCCAGCCTGACGCCCCAGCAGCAGGAATTGCTGCAACTGCGGGAACTGGTGATCTACGATGCCTTTTATGGCAAGCAGTATATCACTGCGAAGATGAATGAGAGGCCAGGAAGCTGATGAGACGCAACGGAACGTCCACAGTTTGCACAGACTTTTCCAAAATGTGAAAAACCCGCCGGGAAGCTGCTGCTTTCCGGCGGGTTTTGACTTGATTTTGGAGAAAATGTGGAGAAAGGACAAGCTCTTTGCTCAGAAAAACATATTCATCAGACTGTCCGGGGACTCTGCAGCGTGCTCCCAGACCTCCCGGAAGATGCTGCGGGGCACCGTGCGGGCCCGGGTGTCTTCATCTGTCTCCAACTCGTGAAGATCGGCGGGGAAGGGAGTCTGCTGCAAGACCTCATCGTGGCCGTGCTCTTCGCCGTAAGCAAAGCATAATCCGCTGGGATAGAATTCTACCCGGCGGGTCTCCATCCGGTCTCTGTCAATTTCAGAGTAAATTTTGTTGGGCTCATCCACCTCATCGTGGATCCGTTCAATGAGAATATATTCCATAGTTACCTCACAGGTTAAAAAATTCTTGGATCTGTGCTTCTGTGGCCTGGACCTGGCCCTGAGCAAAGCCATTTCGGCCTCCGCCGCGGCCATGGAGGACTCGATTGATGTCTTTAACCAGGGAAGAGAGATCCTGACCATCCGCATGCACAAGGGCGTACTGATAGCGCTCTCCGTCTCCGGAGAACACTGCTGCCAAACCGCCGCTGACCTTTGCCACGGTGTCAGCCAGCTTCCGCACGGCATCGGGCCGCAGATCGTGGCGAACCAGCACCACATCGCCTTTGCCTGCGTACTCTTGGGCCAGGAACTCCATCACCTGATCTTCCAGCACCGTCATCCGGGCTTTGGCAGCGGTCAGTTCAGCCTCTATCCGCTCTACGGCAGCCAGGGTGTCCTGGGGCTTTACACTCAGCTGCTGGGCAATGCCCCGGTTCTGGTCGTAGACCGTGCCCAGGAAGCGGAGGGCCCGCAGACCGCAGAGAATCTCAATGCGGACGCCGTCCCGGAACTTCTGACAGGATAGGGCTTTGACAAGGCCAACCTGGCCGGCCCGCAGGACGTGGGTACCGCAGCAGGCGCAGCAATCTGCACCGGGGAAGGTGACAATGCGGACCTGACCGGTCAACTCCTTTTTACTGCGGTAGTTCATAGTGGACAGGGCTTTTCGGTCAGGATACTGAATTTTCACGGCCTGGTCTGCCCAGATGGCTTCGTTGGCCCGCTGCTCAGCGGCCAGGACCTGCTCCCAGGTTATGTCGGTGTTGTAATCGATGGTGACGGTGTCGGCTCCCATGTGGAAGCCCACGTTGTCACAATGGTAGTCCCGACAGAGAATGCCGCTGATGATGTGCTCACCGGAGTGCTGCTGCATATGATCGAAGCGGCGAGCCCAGTCGATGCAGCCGGAGACGATTTCCCCAATTTCCACTTGTTTTTCGACAGTGTGGAAAATCACACCATCCTTCTCGTGGACGTCGGTGACGGGAATGTTGTTCAGTGTACCATGGTCAGCAGGCTGGCCGCCGCCCTCCGGGTAGAAAGCTGTGCGATCTAATGTGACCAGAAAGCCGGTTTTGGCAGGTTCACAGGTCAGGACTTTGGCGGTAAACTCTTGCATAAAGGCATCCTGGTAGTAAAGCTTTTCCGTTTCCATAGGAGTAAATATCCTTTCGTTGATGGGTTTATGGGAACAAGGAATCCACAAATTCTCAGAAATTGTGGAGAATTTTAGGAGATGGAGACAATGAAACTCCAAACAGGTTCTACAGTCCACAACCCCAGCAGCACGGAAGCAGCGTTGGCGGTGAGACCATAGAAAAATGCCCGCACCTTGCTCCCACCGGTGAGGCAGCGCCGGTAGAGACCTGCCTCCACAAAGGCGATCATCATTTCTGCTGGGATGAACGCAAAGTAGTAGAACCAAAAATTGGCACCATGCTGCATGGCGTTGATGGCGAGCCATAGAGCCAGACCGCCTTGGGTGATGAGATTGATGAGCAGAAATGGCTTCCAGTTTTTCTTCCAGGCAAAGCCGAAGAGGAGCAGGAGCACACCCTCGATCAGCAGGGTAGGGAGGAGGGTGGAGAGAAATTGCAGCACATAGCCCACCCATACCGGGGGAATGGATACGGTCTTTTCTGCCCAGTCAACCGTCACGGAGGATTGCAGGACCTTCCGGGTGCAGGGTTCGGACAAAAAGGTCTCGCCGCTTTTGGTGACCATTAGAATCTGATAGGTGTCCGGCAGACCAAAATAGCCAAACCGATGGAGGGGATTTCCTTTGGCATCCTCCCGCTCACCCACGAGGTCGCCCCACATGGGAGCACCTGTGGAGCCCTGGGCTGTGCAGGCGTGAGAGCCCTTCGGGACTGCGGTCACCAAGGCAGTCAGCATGTCCCTGTCCAGAACGGCTAATTCCTGTTCAGAGAGATTTGGATGCAGGCTGCTGGTGCCGCTGTCCTGGGTCACCAGATCCAGATAGTATGCTTCCACGGGAGCGTTTTCAACCCGGACGATTAGCTGGTCCTTGGGACCGGAGTCTGCAAGAGCGGTGATCGTTAGCACTGGCAGCAATAAAAGGGACAGCAGCAAAAGGCGTGCAAAGCGTTTCATAGCGGCCTCCTTTGGGTATAAGAAGATACCATCTGTAATATAATGACTAAATTATACTGGACGAAATTGATTTTCTGCGGAACCCACAGGCAGAAGCCCCAGTTCCTGCTTCCATTCCAGGACCCGACGGCAGGCGCGGCGCAAGAGGGCAGAGTCCAGAGTACCCTTTTGTACGGCCTCCAGAACCTGAGGAATCTGGGTTTGGTAGTCGGTGGTGATAATGAGGTCATTCCCCGCCTGCAGGGCCAGAACCGCTGCTGCACCGTCCTGCGCATAGGCCTTGACGGCATCCATAGCCAGGTCGTCAGTCATCACTACACCGCCAAATCCCAGCTCCTTTCGAAGCAAGTCATGGACAGCGGGAGACAGGGAGGCGGGGAGCGTTGCGTCCACACATGCCATGATATTGTGCGAGACCAGCACGGCAGTTTTCCCACCGCCCGCCTGGATGCCTGCGGAAAAGGGCAGAAAGTCCGAGGCACGGAAGGTTTCCAGCGGCCGCTGGTCGATGGCAATGCCAGTGTGGGTATCATCATTGTTGCCGTAGCCGGGAAAGTGCTTGAGTACACTGCCAATTCCCACATCAGACATGGCACGGGTCACCTCGCCAACATAAGCGGCAGTGGCTTCGGCATCCTTACCCAGCGTACGGTCGTAGATGAAGTTGGCGGAATTGGTAGAGACATCCGCTACCGGGGCCAGATTGACCTGAATACCCAGCTCCAAAAGCCGCAGACTTTTTTCCCTGGCATCCTCAGCAAAGCTGATGCCGCGTTTGGCCAGTCGCTGAGGCGACTGGCAGGGGTTCGAAAATAGATTGGGATTTCGGCTGGCGCGGATGACGGAGCCGCCCTCTTCGTCTGCACCGATCAGAAGAGGGATGGAGGCGGCGTTTTGATAGACGGCCAGGGTGGAGGTGAGCTCAGATTCTGTGAGCCAACTGCCATCAGCGGATTTAAAATCCCGTCCAAAGAGAATATAGCCGCCCAGATGGTAGGTTTGAATGTCCTCCACAGCGTTGTTGCCGGGACAGCGGGGAAAAAATAGCTGACCCACCAGCTCTTCAGTGGTCATTTGGTCCAGTATTTCCTCAATAATCAACCGTGCATCCAGCTCCTCCTGCGTAGGGGACGGTGGTGCAGGCAGCTTTTCCTCTACAGGCGGTGCAGGGGGCGGGGGCTCAGGCTGGGTCTGGTTGCAGGCAGGCAGACATAGCAGCAGGAGTGTCATCAAGGCGACAGTGGTCAATTGTTTCATAGGGGCCCCTCCTTGCAAATGATCAAAATTAGTGTACCATATCCCGCAGGGAAAGGAAAGCCGCCATTTCCACAGCAAATTGTGGGGATTGTGGAATGCGGGCAAGCTTGCGGGAGACAGAAAGGTACATGGGGGCTGCTGCACATGATGACGCCAACGGCGCAATGATATGACAGCATTGGAACAACTTGCTGAAAGGAAGCATTCCACAAAACGGAAGCGGCACGGCCATTGGCCGTGCCGCTTGTCAATTTGGGAAAACAATCAGATATCAGAAACACGGGTGCGCTCCGCAATTTCAGCGTCCAAATCCCGCTTCAGCTGAGCATTTTCTGCCACCAGTTCGTCATAGTGGCGGCTCTGGACATAGTACTTCACGAAACTGAAGGTGGCTTCCTGGAATTCCTCGTTGGTGTACTCCGGCAGCAGAGAACCGTTGACCCGGCGCAGGCCCTGGACGGAGATCAGCACCAGTCTGCGGTGCTGCTCGGACAACTGAATGAGTTTCAGAGAGTCGGGAATGTCCAGATTCAATCCGTAGGTCTCGTTCACCTTTTCCAGCAACTTACGCTGCTCGGGCTTGGCGGAGATAATCACGCCGTACTTTGCAAACAGCTCTTTCAAATAGTCCACGGAGACGTCTTCACGGGTGATGGTGCCTTTGCCGATGCCGGAGAACATGGTGTTGGACAAAGAGAAGCTAATGAATACTTCATTGCCGGTTTTGGGATATGCCATAGTCGTATACCTCCCGAATCTACTCGAAATAACAGGCGGAAGCCTGACGGTGTGCCTACATTATAGAGCAAAGAAACGAGAATAGCAAGAGCTTGCGCAAATATATACGTAATATTACAAAAATATTTGCGTAAATGGTGCGCCGGGGGAAAAACGCTGGCAACAGCTGCAAGGGTATCTTTCGGGCAACTGAATCAATGATAAAGCCGGGCGGAATGTTTCCGCCCGGCACTGGATCGACTGTGCAACAGGACATATTCTCGTGAGTAACGGGGAATGTGTGCAGGAGGTTTTGTACCTTGCGCACACGCCACACTCAGTTGGTTAACGGTACTCCGGGCGAGAATTTGCAGTGGTATCACGCTTGGCCCCACTGGCGCTGGGAGCGCCTGCGGCGCACGGCCGTCCCCTGGGGAAGCGGGTGCATTTCTTATTCCTCAGGCTTCACCAGAGCAATGTGGAGCTCATCGAGCTGCTTCTGAGTGACGGCCGAGGGGGCATCCATCATGACGTCCTGTGCGTTTTTGTTCATGGGGAAGGGAATAATCTCACGGATGGAGTCTTCCCCAGCCAGCAGCATGACCATCCGGTCCACGCCGGGAGCAATGCCTGCATGGGGGGGTGCACCGTAGGTGAATGCATTGTACATGGCGGGGAACTTGGCCTTCACGTCTTCCTCGCCCAGGCGGACCAGCTCAAAGGCCTTAATCATGATCTCGGGGTCGTGGTTACGAACAGCACCGGAGGACAGCTCAACGCCGTTGCAGACCAGGTCGTACTGGTCGGCGGTGATGGTGAGAGGATCGATCTCGCCGCGCTCAGCCTTGAGCAGCACTTCCAGACCGCCGGAGGGCATGGAGAACGGGTTGTGGCAGAACTCCAGCTCACCGGACTCGTCGCCGATTTCATACATGGGGAAGTCCACGATCCAGCAGAAGGAATACTGTTCCTGGTCCATGTGGCCGGGGACAGCGGCACCCAGGGTCTTAACCAGGACACCGGCAGTCTTTTGGGCAGCACCCAGGGAGCCGGCGGACAGAGCCACGAAGTCGTTAGCCTTCAGGCCCAGAGCAGAGACAACAGCCTCCTTCATGGGCTGGACAAACTTGGAAATACCACCCACAATTTCACCGTTTTCGTCCAGGCGGAACCAGTAGGGCTTGCCGCCGGAGACAACTTCAACCTCGGCGAGAGTCTTGTCGATAAACTTGCGGGTCTCGTGGAAGTCAGAGACCACAACGGCCTTAATGCGGTTGCCCTCAAAGGGACCAAAGCCGCAGGAGCCCAGAACCTCAGTGACATCCTGAACAGTCAGGTCGATACGCAGGTCAGGCTTATCGGAGCCATACTTCTCCATGGCCTCCAGATAGGGGATGCGCACAAAGGGAGCCTCACTGGCCCGGTTGTAGGCACCGTACTTGGCAAAGATGGGAGGCAGCACGTCCTCGCAGACGGCGAACACGTCCTCCTGAGAGGCGAAAGCCATCTCCATATCCAGCTGATAGAACTCGCCGGGAGAGCGGTCGCCACGGGCATCCTCATCACGGAAGCAGGGGGCGATCTGGAAGTAACGGTCGAAGCCGGAGGTCATCAGCAGCTGCTTGAACTGCTGGGGAGCCTGGGGCAGGGCGTAAAACTTGCCGGGGTGATTCCGGGCGGGCACCAAGTAGTCACGGGCACCCTCGGGAGAGGAGGCAGTCAGAATGGGGGTGGTGATTTCCAGGAAGCCGTGCTCGGTCATAGACTGGCGGAGAGCGGCCACCACGTTGCAGCGCAGGACGATATTCTTCTTGACCTCGGGATTGCGCAGGTCCAGATAGCGATACTTCAGACGCTGGGTCTCGTCGGCCTCACGGCTTCGGTTGATCTGGAAGGGCAGCTCGTTGTGGCGGCAGCGGCCCAGCACCTCCACCTTGGTGGGTACGACTTCAATGTCGCCGGTAGCCATTTTGGCGGACTTGGAGCCGCGCTCACGGACAACGCCCTCCACGGAGATGGTAGACTCCTTGGTGATGCCCTTGAACAGGGTCACCATCTCGGCGGTCTCTGCCACCACCTGGGTGGTGCCGTAGAAGTCGCGGACAACGATAAAGGCAAGCTCTGCGCCCACCTCCCGGATGTTTTCCATCCAGCCCACAATTTTGACGGACTTGCCTGCGTCAGAGAGGCGCAGCTCTCCACAGGTATGGGTACGATTCTGCATCATAGTGATAAATTCCTTTCGAAATTGGATTTTGTTTATACCGGGGCATGATGTGCGCTGTCAGGCGCTTGAATTTTTCAAACAACAACCCGTTCTTTTGATAGACAGTTTCCAAGGGAATGCGCATCCCTGGTCATCATTCCAGAATGACAGCGCCCTTTTCCAGCTCGGCAAGACCGGCCTGAATGCGGGCAATGGTCTCTTCCACATTCAGCTTGGTCTGTTCACCGGTCTTCATTTCCTTGCAGGCCACAATTCCGGCGTTGATTTCATCTTCACCCAGGAAGATGACATAGGGAATGGACAGCTTGTCAGCGTAGCTCACCTTTTGCTTGAATTTCTTCTGCTCGCAGTGGAGCTGAGTACGGATACCGCTCTCCCGCAGCTTGGTGGCCAGGGAAATGGCGGCGGACAGGTCCTCTGTCATGGGCAGAATCAGTACGTCAGCGGGAGAGGTGGGCAGCTCTGGATTCAGCATCCCCTGCTCGCCCAGGACGTAGAACAGACGGGTTAGGCCAATGGAAATACCGGCACCGGGCAGTTGACGGTCAGTGTAAAACTCCGCCAGATTGTCGTAGCGTCCGCCGGAGCAGACAGAGCCGATCTCGGGGTGGTCCAGCAGGGTGGTCTCGTAGACGGTGCCGGTGTAGTAATCCAGACCACGGGCAATGGTCAGGTCTACGGCGAAGTTTTCGGCGGGTACGCCAAAGTCGCCCAAGTACCGCACCACGGTTTTCAGCTCTTCCAGACCCTGGTCGAAGATTTCGTTCCGGCCCAGATAGCCTTCCAGAGCAGAGAGCACTGCGTTGTTGTCGCCGGTGATGGAGATGAATTTCAAAATTTCGTCTGCGTCCGACTCAGAGACGGCAAACTCCTCCACCAGAAGGGCTTTCACCTTCTCGGGGCCAATCTTATCCAGCTTGTCCACGGTGCGCATGACGTCTGCGGACTTCTCCGTGAGCCCCAGCATGGCATAGAAGCCGTTGAGGATTTTCCGGTTGTTGACCCGAATCTGGAACCGCTTCAGGCCCAGGGTGGAGAAGGTCTTATAGATGATGGCGGGAATTTCTGCCTCGTTGATAATGGACAGCTTGCCATCGCCGATGATGTCAATGTCGGCCTGGTAGAACTCCCGGAAGCGGCCGCGCTGGGCGCGCTCGCCGCGGTAGACCTTGCCGATCTGATAACGGCGGAAGGGGAAGGTCAGGTCGTTGTAGTGCAGGGCCACATACTTCGCCAGGGGCACAGTCAGATCAAAGCGCAGGGAAAGATCGCTGTCGCCCTTCTGGAAGCGGTAGATCTGCTTTTCGGTCTCGCCGCCGGCCTTGGCCAGCAGGACTTCGCTGGACTCGATGACAGGGGTATCCAGGGGAGTGAAACCATAGAGAGAATAGGTGTGGCGCAGGGTCTCCATGATGCGCTCCATCTGCTGCTGAGGGGCTGGAAGCAGCTCCATAAAGCCGGAGAGGGTGCGGGGTGTCATTTTAGCCATGGGGTGCAATCTCCTTCTTGTTTGTGATTTTATGGGAAAAGAGAGGCGTTTTTTGAAAAAAGAATGCTCTCATCCCAAGGTTTTGGGACGAGAGCATACGCTTCGTGGTGCCACCCAAATTCGGAACATGCAGACACCATGTTCCCTTTGTGGCCTCCTTTGTACGGGGAGGGACCGTGGGCGTTTCCGCCCCCGCTCCGCCGCTGTCCTTCCTGTGGACCAGACAAGACGTTTTCAGCACTGCGTCTCTCTCTGTGGACTGGTAGCCAAAGTACTGCTGCGGCATCTGCGCGGTGAGATTTTACATGATTTTATGCGTTTTTCTGCCAAATGTCAAGCCAAAGGTCGGGTAGAGGGATTGACAATGCAGCGCCAATCCAGATCGCCCCGGGCCAGACCCAGCACCAGCACCTCAGCCGTGGCAATGTTGCTGGCAAAGGGGATGTTGTTCTGGTCGCACAGACGAGCGATATAGGAGATGTCGTTGGACATTTCGGCGTTGTTGGGGTCATTGAAGAACAGGACCAGGTCAAATTCATTGTAGGCGATACGGGCGCCAATCTGCTGACTTCCACCGTGAGCGTAGGAAAGGAAGCAGTGGACATTCAAACCGGTTGCCTCGGAAACCATGTGCCCCGTGGTATTGGTAGCATAAAGATGATGTTGGGATAAAATACCGGCATAAGCGGTGCAGAACTGGACCATCAGGTCCTTTTTGTTGTCATGGGACATGATCGCGATGTTCATGATCGCGCTCCTTTCTTTCCGTTCGTTTATCTGATTCGCAGCAATGGGGCCTTGCCGCCGGCGATCCGGCGGGCAATATTGCGGTAAGCGGCAGCGGCGCTGGATCCATAGTCTGCCAGCAGCAGGGGAACACCGCGGTTCAAGGACAGTGTCAGTGCGTCATCCTCCGGGACGACACCGATGAGAGGCAGGCCTGCCTTGTCGATGGCGTCGTCAATGGTTGCGTGCATACTGCGGAGCATTTTTTTTCGCACCCGGTTGACCACCAAGTGCAAAGAACCGAGGGGAAACCGGTTCAACTCCATTACAGTGTGCTGGGCATCTCGCAGGGAGGAGGCATCCGACGTGGTGACAACCACCGCCCGATCCGCTGCACAGGTGGCCAGCATAAAGCCGGTGCCAAGGCCTGCCGGGGCATCCAAAAGGCAGTAGTCGAACTGGGTGCGGATTTCCCGGAGGAGCTCCCGCATCTGCTGATTGCTTACGGGCCGTCCACGGCTGCGGGCGGGGGCTGTCAGCAGATAGAGACCGGGAATGTTGGGGTGCTCCACCACCGAGGAATCCAGAGAACAGTGCCCCTGGGCCACGTCGGAGAAGTCCATCAGCGCCCGGTCGGAGAGGCCAAGGGCCAGATCCAGGTTCCGGAGCCCGATGTCACAGTCCACGCAGAGGACTTTGTGACCGTTCCGGGCCAGGGCTGAACCAACGCCGGAGACGAAGGAGGTCTTGCCGGTGCCGCCTTTTCCGGATACGACGGCGATACATTGTCCGCGGGTTTTCATGGGGCAGGTCCCTCCTTACCAAAACGTGCTCTGCGTCCGAAATTTAATTTCCGGACTCACTTCTGCAATATCTCTATTATAACGGATTCTTCTTGATTTTTGCAAATGCTCTGGGATATTTTTTTGGCGTTTGGCCAATTTTTTTAATAAAAATAAGACGATGACGTACGTCAGTGCCTGGAATAACGTAATCGGTTTCCTTTTCAATCCGGCCACCCAGAATGCTGATCGCTCTGGAAGCTTGTTGCAGTTCGTGATCTGCATCCACGGATTTCATGGCAAGGAAGTAGCCGCCGGGCTTGACCAGAGGCAAGCACAGCTCACATAGCAATGGCAGGGAGGCCACAGCGCGGGAGGTGGCAATATCATAGCTCTCCCGATGTTCGGAAGCAAATTCCTCCGCACGGCCATGGACGCAGGCCACATCCTGCAGACCCAGCTCATCGCAGACTCCCTGCAAAAAGTTAATACGCTTATTCAGGGAGTCCAGCAGGGTCAGTTTGATTGATGGTTCCACAATCCGCAGAGGAACGCCGGGAAAGCCGGCACCAGTGCCCACATCCACCACGGTTTTGCCGTGAAAGTCTGCAAGGGGCAGAAGGGAGGCGCTGTCCAGGAAGTGGAGGGAGGCAATTTCAGAGGGTTCTGTAATAGCGGTGAGGTTCATCACCTGATTGGTCTCCACCAGCATGTCCGCATATCGAAGCAGGGAGGGGACCCCTTCGGTTTCCAGGCCAAGTGCCCGGAGACCAGATTCCAGCTGTTCTTTCATCAGTTCTTTTCCTTCAACAGATCTCGAATTTCCGTCAGCAGCACTTCTTCCTTGGAAGGCACGGGAGGAGCTTTAGGAGCTTCTTCTTTTTTCCGATGGAGGCGGTTGAGTGTCTTGATCATGCAGAACACGGCAAAGGCAATAATAAGAAAGTCCAATATAGTGGAAATGAAAGTACCGTAGTTGATAGAGACTGCCTGGGCAATCTCAGCGCCGGTCTCATCCAACACGGCCTCGCGCAGGACCCACCTCCACTGACTAAAGTCAGTCCCGCCCGTGAGCATGGAAACAGCGGGCATAATGATATCGTTGACCAGGGAACCTGAAATTTTTCCAAATGCGCCGCCAACGATGACACCCACAGCCATGTCCATCACGTTGCCTCGGGCAATGAATTTTTTGAACTCTGCAAAAAATCCAGTTTCTTTTGCCATGATGAGAAAATCCTCCTCTGAGCTCTCTTGATACGGGGCGTAGGATCTCCACGGTAAAAAGGGGGAGAGACTGAAAGCTGAAACCCTTGCGCCCCAATGGTTTCAGAGGTCAAACCGGAATACAGCCGTTTTCACTGAGCAAAATGACCCAATGGTTTTCGTAAGTTGTGCTGTTGGACGGCTCTTTTGGCCTCATTGGCCGGAATTTCCGAACATCAGCTCTTTTTCCAATGTTCGGAACCCGGCCAAATTAGTTTACATAATTATTTCGCCTTGGGAATCAGGACCTTGGTGCCGCCCATATAGGGCCACAGCACCTCGGGAATCTTCACGGTGCCATCGGCCTGCAGGTTGTTCTCCAGGAAGGCGATCAGCATGCGGGGAGGAGCCACGCAGGTGTTGTTCAGCGTGTGGCACAGCTGAGTCTTGCCGTTTTCATCTTTATAGCGAATGTGCAGACGGCGGGCCTGCGCATCACCCAGGTTAGAGCAGGAGCAGACCTCAAAGTACTTCTGCTGACGGGGGCTCCAGGCCTCAATATCGCAGGACTTAACTTTCAGGTCAGCCAGGTCACCGGAGCAGCACTCCAGCTGACGGACGGGAATGTCCATGCTGCGGAACAGCTCTACGGAGTACTTCCACAGCTTCTCGTACCAATCCTTGGATTCCTCAGGCTTGCAGACGACGATCATCTCCTGCTTTTCAAACTGGTGAATACGATAGATGCCGCGTTCCTCAATGCCGTGGGCACCCTTTTCCTTACGGAAGCAGGGGGAGTAGGAGGTCAGGGTCTGGGGCAGGCTCTCAGCGGGCAGAATCTGGTCGATGAAGCGGCCGATCATGGAATGCTCAGAGGTACCGATCAGGTACAGATCCTCACCCTCAATCTTATACATCATGGAGTCCATGTCGGTCTGGCTCATAACACCCTCCACCACGTTGCCGTGAATCATGAAGGGAGGGATGCAGTAAGTGAAGCCCTTGCTGATCATGAAGTCACGACCATAGGCCAAGACTGCCTCGTGCAGACGGGCAATGTCGCCCAGCAGATAGTAGAAGCCGTTACCGGAGACGCGGCCGGCGGCGTCCATGTCAATGCCGTTGAAGCTCTCCATGATCTCGGTGTGGTAGGGAATGGGGAAGTCAGGCACCACGGGCTCGCCGAAGCGCTCCACTTCCACGTTGGCAGAGTCATCGGGGCCCAGAGGCACGGACTCATCAATGATCTGGGGAATTTGCAGCATCCGGGTGTGGAGCTCGCCTTCCAGACGAGTCTCATCAGCCTCCAGAGCGGCCAGGCGATCAGCGTCCTCCTTGACCTGCTTCTTCACGGCTTCGGCCTCTTCCAGCTTGGAAGGATCTTTCTTGGCCATGCCCATCAGCTTGCCAACCTGCTTGGAAAGCGTGTTGCGGGCGGTTCGCAGCTCCTGGGCTTCCTGAATGGTGTTGCGCAGCTGCTTATCCAGCTCGATGACCTCGTCCACCAAGGGAAGCTTGGCATCCTGAAACTTTTTCTTAATATTTTCCTTCACTGCTTCGGGATTCTCGCGAATAAACTTGATATCCAGCATTGGAGTTCACCTCATATTAAACTTTCGTATTTTAAGTTGTTTCACGTGAAACAACAATTTTTATTTGGCAGAAACAGCCTCTTTCAGCTGTTCATAGCGTTCAGCGGGGGCGGTTTCATCGTGAATGGCATCCTTGGGCAGCAGCTCTGCCTGCTTGGCTTCTTCCATCTTGGAGATGGTTTCCTTGCAGGCGGCATAGTGACCGTTGGTGTACTGCTGCTGAAGCACATAGAGATTCAGCAGGGCATCCAGGGTATGCTGCTGAGTTTCCAGCGCCTGGCGGGCGGCTGTGAGCTCCTCGTTCAGCTTGTCCATTTCATCTTCCGAGTTAGAGAGCTTGTCCTGCAGGGCGATCACCTTTTCCTGGGTGGCCTGCACGGCCTGCATGGCGTTGACGGAGTTTTGCAGTTGTCCAAGTGCCTCCGTGTTACTGCGCTGGTGCATCACAAAGGACAGCGCCATCAGCAAAAACGCCACAATAAAGAGGATCATAATATAAATAATTACTGGCTTTTTGCTGTGGGTAGTGGGAGTTTCCGGGGTGGCACTTTGATTCTCGTGGGTACCGTCCCCCCGTTTTTCAATATTCATCATTCAATTCCTTTCTCGTGATCGCGGGCCCGGAGGAGAGAAAGTGCCTCCAGGAGATCGTTGAGATCATCCAGGCCGTAGTATTCCAATTCAATGCGGCCTTTTTTACGCCCATTTACAATTTTAACACCCCGGCCCAGCCGGGAGGAGAGGTCCCTCTGTGCCTCTGCGGTGTAGTCGGGTTCGATGGGCGCAGTCTCTTCTTTTTCCACCTTTTCCGTGGACAGGCGCTTGACCAGTGCCTCCGTCTGTCTGACAGACAGACCTCCGGAGAGAATGGCCTCGGCGGTGCTCTCCTGCAGGGCGGGAGAGAGGGGAAGCAGTGCACGGGCATGACCGGCGGACAGTCGGCCATCCACCACCATGTCCCGCACGGAGGGAGTCAGAGACAGCAAACGCAGGGCATTTGCCACAGCGCTGCGGGACTTGCCTACACGGCTGGCGGCTTCTTCCTGCGTATAATGGTAGTTGTCAATCAGGGACTGGAAGCCTGACGCCTCTTCAATTGGATTCAGATCTTCCCGCTGCAAATTTTCGATCATCGCCAGCTCGGCAGCTTTCCTGTCGTCTGCTTCAATGACCACCACGGGAACTTCCTGAAGTCCGGCCATGCGGGCGGCTCTCCAGCGGCGTTCACCGGCAATAATCTGATAATAGCCGGAGGAGAGCTTCCGAACAGTCAGCGGCTGAATGATGCCGTGTTCCCGGATGGAATCGGCCAGTTCTGCCAGGGATACCTCGTCAAAGGACTTCCGGGGCTGTGAGGGGCAGTTTTCCACCTGAGAGATTGGGAGGGAGAGGCTGCCGGTGGTTTCCGTATTTAAGACGTCGTCGCCCAGCAGGGCGCCAAGACCCCGGCCCAGTCCGGACGGTTTTTTGGATGCCATGATGGTGAGCTCCTTTCAGAATGGTCAGGCGGACTGATTTTTCAGAAATTCCGCTGCAAGTGCGGCATAGGCCTCCGAGCCGCGGCAGGCACGGTCATAGGCGGTGATAGGTTTTCCGTGGCTGGGAGCCTCGGAAAGACGCACATTGCGGGGAATCACAGTAGCATAGACTTTTCCAGGGAAGTAGTGTTTCACTTCCTCTGCCACCTGGAGCGCCAGATTTGTGCGGCCATCAAACATGGTCAGCAGAACGCCCTCCAGCTCCAACCGGGGGTTCAGGGACCTGCGGACAATGCGGACTGTGTTCATCAGATCACTGAGGCCTTCCAGCGCAAAATACTCACCCTGGACTGGGACCATAATCGAGTCTGCGGCGCAGAGTGCGTTCAGTGTCAGCAGTTCCAGGGAGGGAGGGCAGTCAATGAACAGAAAATCATAGTCGTCTGCCACCTGGGCCAGCGCATTTTTCAGCAGAAACTCCCGGTTTTCCATACCGATCAGCTCAATACCGGCACCAGCCAGCGCCTTGTTGGAGGGCAGCACATCGCCGTACTTGGTGTGCACCAGGGCCTCACGGGTTGCGACTTCACCGATCATCACATTGTAAATGCCCTTGGACAGGGTTTTATCCACACCCATTCCAGAGGTTGAGTTGGCCTGGGGGTCAAAGTCGCACAGCAGTACGCGCTGTCCCTTTTCTACAAGAGTGGCTGCCAAGTTTACACATGTAGTTGTTTTCCCGACGCCGCCTTTTTGATTTACAATCGCAATGGTTTTTGCCACAAAGGCACCTACTTTCCGAAATCAGTCTGCCACAAGGCAATTTTTAATAGAGTTGTGACCGAATACTATTATAACAAGCACACTATATAGTTTCAAGGAAAAACCAGAAAAACATACATGAAACTTCCTAAAAACAGACAGGGAAAACGCGAAACAAGCTAAGACTGTTTCACGTGAAACAGTCTTAGCTTGTTTTTCAGGACCTCTAGTGAAGCAGCAGGCCAGTACGGGGCGGCAGCTCCAGAGACAAATGGCCCTCCTGTGGGAAGTAGGTCTGACCGGTAAGCAGATCTGTTAAATGGGTGGGATAGGGAAGGGTAATGGGCTGCACAGAGTCAGAGGCATTGACCACTGTGACCAGCCGGTTTCGCCGCCACTCCCGGGAATAGGCCATCACAGGACCCAGCGTGTAGAGCCAGACAATGTCGCCTTGCTGCAGCGGCTCATAGGTCTGACGCAGACGGCCCAGACGAATGAAACGAGCTTGCAGCTCCTCGTCCTCCTGCCCCCAGGGATAGCAGGCTCGGTTCAGCGGGTCTTCCCAGCCCTCCATGCCGGCCTCGTCACCGTAGTAGACAGTGGGGGAGCCAGGAAAGGTAAAGAGAATCAAGGCTGCCAGTTTTACCAGGGAAATCCCCCGGGCGCGTTCCTGAGGAGAGAGACGGAAGGCAGCTCGCTCCTGCTTGGTGGACGGCATCTCATGAGCGCCCAGTACGGTCAGGATGCGGGCAGTATCGTGAGTGCCCAGGAAGTTCATGGCGGAGTAAAAGGCATCGTGGGGGTAGTTCTCCCGCAATGTCTCCATCACTTCCCGGAAATCGTTGGCGTCGCCGCCCTTCAGGTAGTCCAGCAGAGCCGTACGGAAGGGATAGTTCATTACGCTGTGGAGCTCAGTTCCCAGCAAATACTGGCGGCGTTTGGAATAGGCCACCTTGGTGCTGGCATCCTCCCACACCTCGCCCAGCAGGAAGGCGTCGGAGGTAGTGGCATCCATGGCGGAGCGAATCTTTTCAATAAACCAGTCCGGCAGCTCGTCAGCCACATCCAACCGCCACCCGGAGGCGCCCAGGCGCAGCCAGCGGCGGATAATGGAGTCGTAATCGTCAATGATGTAGTTTACATAACTCTGGCTTTCTTCCCGGACGGCTGGCAGGGTGGTAATGCCCCACCAGGAATCATATTTCGTCGGCCAGTTCTGGAAGTTAAACCAGTCATAATAGGGGCTATCCTGGCTTTGAGCAGCGCCCAAAGTGGGATAATAGCCATCGGCGTTGAAGTAGAGACTCTGGGAACCGGTGTGGTTGAACACACCGTCCAGGATGATCCGAATCCCTTTTTCCCGGGCTTTGGCGCAGAGGTTCTTAAAATCCTCCTCTGTCCCCAGAAAGGGGTCAATTTTCTTATAGTTGCCGGTGTTGTAGCGATGGTTGGACGCAGATTCAAAAATGGGACAGAGGTACAGGGTGGAGACCCCCATGTCCCGGAGCTGCTCCAGCTTGGAGACAATGCCCTGGAGAGAGCCGCCGAAGAAATCACGGTTGTAAATTTCACCGTCGCTCTCCGGTGCCCATGCGGGGGTTTCCGACCAGTCCTCATGCACCCAGCGGTTACCGGGCAGACCTGTGGGGTCCGGAATCTCCGTCCGGCAGAAGCGGTCCGGAAAGATCTGATAGGTGACGCCGCGGCCGAACCACTCCGGGGTGTGAGAGGGACGGTAGACCGTAATCTGCCATGCTTCGGTGACGGGGGTGCTGCGGTAACCGGTCTTATCCAGAAAGCAGCCCGATCCATCGTCCCGCCAAAGGCGGAAATAATACCAGAGCAGGTCCGGGGCTTCCGGAACATCAAATTGCAGCGTATAACAAATACGGTCCCACTCAGGCCCGCTGCAGGAGAGCTCCAGCTCCCGGGTGGTATTGGAAAACTCGTATTGCAGGACCACGGCACAATGGGTAAATGCTTCGCAGGCCATGGGGCGGCAATGCAGAGTGACGGTCTGACCGCAGGGCACAGCACCGTAAGGCTCTTTACAGAGACTGCACCTTGGATCAAAGACAAAAGGTTCGCTCATGAGGAATCGCTCCTTGTTGATTACGGCAATAACTGCTGTTCACCGGTGATGACAGATGCGCTGTCGTTGGCGGAGAAATAGGCGTTGAGAATATTAACTGCGGTAGAGGCAAGGGCAGCACCTGCACCGCCTTTTTCAATGGCAACGGCCACAGCAATTTCAGGGTTGTCATAGGGCGCAAAGCAGATGAAAACGCCGTTGTTTTTCTTGCCGCCGCCCAGCTGGGCAGTACCGGTTTTGGCTCCCGCTTCCACAATACAGTTTTTGAAGTAGGGAGCCAGAGAGCCGTGGGTCAGGTTATTCATGCCCTTTTTCACGGCTTCCAGGCTGGACGGCGAGATGGAAACCGTGCTGACCGGGGTCGTATTGCCCAGCGCCACCACTGCGCTGTTATCATAGGTTTTGACGGCTTTAAGGAGGTGGGTCTCGTTGTGCTGGCCGCCGGAGGCCAGGGTGGCGGTGTAGTTTGCCAGCTGCAGCGGCGTCACGCTCATGTTGGCCTGACCAATGGCAGCCCAGGGGGCAAAGTTTTTGCCCGGAGAGTTCTCCGGAAGCTGACCGGCGTAGTCACCGATTTCGATACCGGTGGAGGCACCGAAGCCGAATTCGCTCATATATTGCCGGATGCGGTTCATGCCCAGCTGATAGCCCATCTCCGCAAAGAAGTAGTTGCAGGAGACGGTAATGGCCTCCGCCACGTTAATTTTTCCGTGACTGCCGCCAGTGTACCAGCAGTTGACGTGATCACGGGTGCCGGGATAATACCAGGTCCGGGGACTGTCAATTTTTTTGTTCGGAGTAATGATGCCCTCTTCCAGGGCTGCAATGGAAATCAGGGGCTTGAGGGTGGAGCCCGGGGGATAGCGGCCGTTGGTGGCTCGGTTCACCAGAGGGTTCAGGGGGTTGTCTTTGAGCAGATTGTAATCCTGCCGATAGCGGGAGGGATCATAGCTGGGATAGGAAGCCAGGGCCAGAATCTCCCCGGTGCCCACCTTCACCACGGCAGCACCGCCGGTGGCACCCAGGTGGTCCTTGGCGTTGATGGCGGAGATGGTGTTTGCCAATGCGTCCTCCACTTTCTGCTGGAAGGGCAGATCAATGGTTAGTTCCACCGTGTTGCCGGGCTGGGGGGCCTTGGAATAATACTCGCCGGTGACTTTGCCCTCCGGGTTGGTGGAGACCACACGGGTACCGTTTTTGCCCTGCAAATAAGGCTCAAAGGCGTATTCGACGCCGCTTTGACCGATAATGGCATTCATGGGATACCCGTCGTACCGGGAGTCCTTCAGGTCGTCGGCCGTCAAAGCGCCTACGGTGCCCAGAATGTGGGCGGCAGCAGTGGTTTCGTACTCACGGACATAAGAGCGGATAATCCGCGCGCCGGCATAAGAGCCGTCGCTGAGCATGGTAATAAATGGCGTGCTGATGTCCTCAGCCATGACGTAGGAGGCGGAGTACTTGTCCAGACGTCGCCAATACAGCTCATAGCGCACACCCAGAATCAGACGTGTTTCCTCCAGAGAAAAGTCCGTGGAAAGCTCAAATTTTTCCTGCATCCAGCCCAGGAGAGTGGGAGAGGAAATGTCGGCCTTCACCAGCAGATCGGAGGTGAGGTGATCAGCGTCCAGGAGGTTGACAAGTTTCTTACCAATCTGCTTGGAGAGGGAGGGATCGCTTTTTTGGGGCAGCCCGTTTTCCAGAAAGTTGGTGAGAACATCATCGTTTGCATCGGGATGTTCTTCCTGATAGGCGGCCAGTACATCATGACCCACGGCCTCCGGATGTTCCAGAAGGTAGGCCCCCAGAGCTTCTTTTGCAGGGGACAGAGATTTTAAATAAGTGAGAAAGCTCTTTTTCTGAGAGGCGGGAGCCTCATCCAGCGTGTAGGCAAAGGGTAGTGAATGGGTGATGGGCAGCGTATCCACCCATGGGACATTCTGGGCCTGGCACAGCTGTACCAG
Source organism: Oscillibacter sp. (assembly GCA_020025475.1). GTDB lineage: Bacteria > Bacillota > Clostridia > Oscillospirales > Oscillospiraceae > Oscillibacter. Next base: position 7,603 of record JAHHSA010000005.1, on the reverse strand, counting down.
CCGCAAAATGGCCGTATTTTCATCATCTCCACTGCGGAGCAGGGTAGTGTCAAAAGTAAGTGCGTAGGCAGAGCGGTTGGACACCATCGGCCGGCCGCTTCGGTCGGTGATGATGCCGCGGGAGGCTACAACAGTCTCCTTGCGGGCGATGGAGCGAATGGATTGAGAGAGATAGTAGTCGTGGTCATTGATCTGGGTATTAAACAAAATGCCGGTGTAGATCAGCAGCACAGCCAGTACCAGACCACCCAGCACCATGAGACGGCGGGGGGAATTATCATTATGATCCATATAGTTCCTCCTTAGTCATCCAGATGGACCCGGAGGTACACCGCGCGGTAGAGCAGCGTGACCGGAAAGACCAAAGGCAGGGACACTGCCAGTTCCCGCAGCATCAGGCTTAGACCGGTGCTCCAGGCCGGCTTTGCCAGAGCCCACAGGAGCAGGCAGTGAAAGAGATCCACCAGGATAAACGCAGTGGCCGCGGCGGCCAGAGAGCAGAGAAAGCCGGCGGGCAGCAAGCTCCTGGAGAGGAGAGACGAGGCAAGGCCCACCAGCGGAAAAATCAGAGTATAGAAGCAGGGAATGGGACCGGGCAGCAGGGAGTCACACACCACGCCCACACACAGGGCGAAGATGGTCCCGGGCACCGGCGCTTCATAGGTGGCGGGAATGGCCGCCAACAGAGGATAGATAAAGGGCAGCACGCCCCAGAGGGTAACCCGCTGAAGCAGGATACTCTGCACAATCAGGCACAACAGCGTAGCGGCAGCATACAGTGCCCATTTAAAAATCGTTTCGTTTCTAGCTAACATAGCAGCCCCCGTTACGTCACAATGTCAAAGGACTTGATGACAAAGACCTCCGTCAGCTCGCTCAGATCTACGGCAGGAGCCAGCACAGCATAGAGGGCCGCACCGGAGTCGTCTACCTTGATTTCCTCAACGGAGCCGATCACCAGATCCTGGGGATAGAAGCCGCCCAGACCCGAGGTCAGCACCAGGTCTCCGCCCATGAGCTGACAGCCCACCGGGAGGAAGTCCAGCCGCAGCCGGTTATTGCCCATGAGGGAGAAATTGCCCTCGGCCAGGCCCAAATCCTGGGTGCGGAATACCCGGGCACCCAGAGAAATGTCGGTGTCTACAATGGTCATGACCCGGCACCAGTTCCAGCCCACTTCCCGAACAACACCCACCAGGGCGCCCTGGTCGTCCACCACACAGTTGCCCTGTGCAATGCCCTGGGCGGTGCCTTTGTTCAGGGTCAGAGAGGATTCCCAGTTGGTGACGGAGTGCTCCGTAATGTAGGCGGACTCAAAATCGCTGAGATCCCGGCGCTGCTGGCGCAGCTCATTGAGGTTGCGAAGTCGGGCGTTTTCTTCACTATCCAGCTTGCCCTGGCGCACATCTGCCTCCATTTGGGCGATTTTGCGTTTGAGCTGGGTGATTTCCTCCTCCATCGCCTGGACATCCGCAAAATAGGCCTGCTTCTCATTGAACCAGGTGGCCACGGAAGTGTAGGCAGAGCGGAAGGGAGAGGCCAGAATATTGGCCAGATTGGAAAGAGGGGCGGATGTGCTGCTGAAAACGGACATGGCTGCCATAGCCACGGAGATGATTGCCGCGGCTGCCAGGACCCATAATCCGTGATTTCTCAGGAAATTTTTCAAATCAGAGCCTCCTGAAGTGAGAATTGCTTAGGCAAGGAAGGGAATGCCGAATTTGCTCAGCATCCGACTCAGACGCAGAACGGGCAGCCCCATCACATTGAAAAAGTCGCCGTCCAGCCGCTCCACCAGCAGGGCACCCATGCCCTGTACGCCGTAGGAGCCAGCCTTGTCCATGGGTTCGCCTGTGCGGATGTAGGCTTTCAGCTCGGACTCCGCCGCCGGGCGGAAATAGACCTGTGTGGATTCGCTCTCGGTGAGCATATGCTCTCCCTGACGGACAGTCACGCCGGTGCACACCGTGTGGTGCCGTCCTTGCAGAGCGGACAGCATTCGGAGAGCATCGGTTTCGTCGATGGGCTTGCCCAGACGCTGGTCGTCCAGGAACACCATGGTGTCGGCGGTAATGACGATCTCGTCATCAGTGCAGAGAGCCGCGGCAGCCGCGGCCTTTTTCCGGGAGATGTATTCTACAGTCTGGGCGGGAGTCAGCCCTGCGGGGCAGCGCTCATCCGTGTCCGGTACCCGGATGTCAAAGTCGGTGATGCCGATGCGCTGGAGCAGCTCCTGCCGCCGGGGAGACCCCGAGGCCAATACAATCTTTGCCATGCTCCGCCTCACTTTCCGGTAGAGCCGAAGCCACCGCGGTCGGGGGCGTCCATATGCTCCACCCGGACGAAGTTCAGTTCCGGCTGATTCTTCATAATCCGGAACTGGCAGATCCGGTCGTTCTTGGCAATGTGAACGTCCCGGGTAGCCAGTACGGGCATCCGCCACTGGTCGTTGTCCCCCCGGTAGGTGTAGTCCACCACGCCCATGGAGTTGGTCTGCAAAATACCGTAGTTTTTAAAGGTAGAGGAGCGGGGCACAATGTGGGCCTCGTATCCCTCTGGTAAGGCAATGGCCACACCCAGGGGGATCAGACGAAACTCGCCCGCCTTCAGATCCACGTCTTCGGCGGCATGGAGGTCAATCCAGTCAGACTTGCCGGCCACATAGCACAGATCATCAATGCCGTCCGTAAAATACTTGATTTGAATGGTTTCCATTGGATTCTCCTGAAAAATGAATACGTTTAGAAATAAAACGAAAATAATATACAGATTGGATTTAAAAATACAGGGGCGAATCGGTGTTCCTTCCTCATTCCACGCCGCGCTCGTAGAGACCGCGGGTGAATTCCGCGGGGGCGGGAGCGCCATCCAGATAGCGGCGGAACACGCTGACGCACTCCTCCGGGGACTCGGTGGTGAACCGGAGACGGGCATAAGCCAGGCCAAGACGGCGATAGTCGGCTCGGTCTGCCAGCCAAAGAACCCGGCTGTTTTCCACCTCGGTTCGGTGACCAAAGGCAGGAAGCAGGGGAAAGGCAGCGCCAGTGCGGTCCGTAAGACTGTGGGGCTGTGCGCAGGGGCCGTTTTCCGGCACACAGGTGCCTTCCCGGTCTTTGCGGCAGCCGTCACAGTTTTGGGTGAGGCAGTTTTCCGTCACCATCAGCGGCAGCCGACCATAGACAATGGCCTCGGCGGGCAGTACTTTTTTCATGTCCCGGATCTGGGCAAAGCGCAGCTCATAGGACAAGCAGGCAGAGGTGAGCCCCTTGCCGACAAGGTATTGCAGGGACCGGGCGTTGAACACGTTCAGACCGTAGTCACCGTAGAGACAGAAGTCAAAATCCCGCACCAGAGAAAGGTGGCCGATGTTGCCGATCAGCACACCGGTGACACCCAGCTCCCGGGCATGGGAGAGCATTTTTTTCATTTCAGCCTCATCCCGATCCCGCCACACGCGGGGCAGCACGGCACACCACTCGGTGTCGGCAGCGGGGAGAGAGGACAGAAGGGGCAGCTGCTCCAAAGGAAGATACACCCGCGCAGGATGGCAGTCCAACAGGGCGGAAGTGATCTGGTGTACACTGCTGAGAGACACTGTAAAGGCAGGTGCGTCACAGGCGTACTTGGCTTCTGCCAGAGCCGGCAGGTCGCAGATCCGCCGGGCGGGCACTGCGGCCCGGACCGCAGTCAGTGCGGCCAAAGCATCCCGGCGCAGGGCGTTGACGGCGCTGGCAGGGAGGGACAGACCCTCGTCCAGAAAGACATCTATCCGATCACAGCGGTAAGCGGTGCCGCCGGTCTTGCGCAGGCGGCTTTCCAGCTCTTCAGCGGTGACGGCCCGGTTCCGGGCCGCCTCGGGAATGGGCCCCTCTGCTGTAACGGCGTGGTTGTCCCCGTCCATGACGGTAAGGGTGCAGGGGGAACCCGCGTGAACGGTGCAGGCAAAGGAGACCGGCACGGTCCGCAGATCGCCCTTTTCATAGGCGGCCTTGGCACCGGCAAAGAGATCGGTGGGGTCCGGTGCGTTTTCCGGACGGGTGCCGAACATTCCGGCACCGTGTCTGCCCTGCCAATACCAGTCGGTAAAGCCGGAGCGGGAAAAAGCCTGCTCCAGCTCGGTGCGCTCGGCAGAAGTGGGCTGACGCTTCTCGTCCAGCAGCCGTGCATAGATTCGCGTGATGACCGCCACATATTCCGGGCGCTTCATGCGGCCTTCCAGCTTCAGACAGGCAACGCCCATCTCTGCCATCTCTCCCAGATCATCGGCAAGACAGCTGTCTTTCAGACTCAGGGGGTATTGTTTTTTTGCCGGGCCGTTGATCCCGTAGGGCAGACGGCAGGGCTGGGCACAGCGGCCGCGGTTGCCGGAGCGCCCGCCAATCAGCGCGCTCATGGAACACTGACCGGAGTAGCACATACAAAGGGCACCGTGGACAAAAACCTCAATTTCGGCGGGACAGGCCGCACAGATTGCCCGGGTATCCTCCCGGGAGCACTCCCGGGCGATGACCACCCGTTCACAGCCGTCCTGATACATCTCATTGGCACCGCCGGAGGTAAACACGCTCATCTGGGTGCTGGCGTGCAGGGGCTGATCGGGCAGCATGTGACGCAGCAGATCGAAAAGACCCCAGTCCTGAACCAGAATGGCATCGATACCCAGTCGGCAGGCGGTTTTGGCCGTCTCCACGGCCTTTCCCAGCTCCCGATCCGTGAGCAGGGTGTTGAGCGTCAGGAAAACCCGCACGCCTCGGACATGACAATAGACCAGCGCCTCCTCAAATTCTTCGTCCGAAAAATTCTTGGCGCTCCGGCGGGCATTAAATTCACCCCATCCCAGGTAGACGGCATCGGCTCCGTTCTGAACGGCGGCCCGCAGGGATTCCGGGGACCCTGCGGGAGCCAGAAGCTCCGGCCTCATCCGCGGCGATGGGCGGCGTCCAGCTTCTGCTGCAGGCGGAACACTTCCCGCTTCAGCTCACTGACCTCTGCCTGGGCCTTGCCGGCCTCGTCCAGATAGCCCTTGATCTGGCCGCGCAACTGCTCGGAAGCAGCCTGGGACTTAAACAGTTCATCGGTGATGTTGGCGGCAGTGAGCACCGCAGCGTCGGTGCGGCCGACTTTTGCAGAGTCCAGCACGTCCTGCATCTTATCACCCACATAAGCGCCCACACGCTGCATATAAGCGGCAGATTCCTCCGCCACAAAGGTATATTCCTCTCCGCAGATCGTAATCACTACGCGATTTGCCATTTTGAGAGACCTCCCTCATTCATACTGACATTATGGCAGGGCACACCCTACCCATTATTCAGCCCTTAGTATACCATATTCCCGGTATCTGTGCCAGAAGAAATGCGCTGGATTTGCAAAAAGTTCAAAGAAGCGGAATTTTCCAATTTTCTGCCGGGACTTGTTCTCTGGGTAGTTTTCGTGTACAATAGGAGTCTGCAAAAATCAACGAGAGATGGGCACAAGGGAGAAAGGAGGGCGGAGATCATGGCAAGTGTTCTGGTGGATACCGGAGACCAGAGCGTCACACTGACGGCGGAGGCGACCAAGCGGCTGCTGGACCGGGGTGACGGCGACGCGGCCCTGTTGTATCTGGCCCTGCTTCGGCGGCGCGGAACCGTCCAGCCGCGCTCTCTGGCCGGGGAATTGCGGTGGGACCGTCTTCGCATCGAATCGGCGGAACGGATCCTGCGGGAGCTGGGACTCATCGCTCCCGCAGGGGAAAATGTGCCGCCGGAGCCTGCGGATGAGCGGCCCGAGTATCAGCGGGCGGACATTGCCGCCCGGCTGGAAAAGAGCGAGGAATTCCGCAATCTTACCGCCGCTGTGGAAAAGCGGCTGGGCAAGCGGCTGACCACTCCGGATGTAGGGGTCCTGCTGGGGCTCAACGACTATCTGGGCCTGCCGGCAGACGTCATCTATCTGTTGGTGAGCCACTGTGTGGAGAGGGTCCAGCGCCGCTACGGCGAGGGTCGGCGGCCCGGCATGAAGCAGATTGAAAAAGAGGGGTATCTGTGGGCCCGCAAAGGCATCGACACCCAGGCGGCGGCGGCGGAGTACCTGCGAAAGTACGCCGAGCGCCAGGCGGCGCTGCCCCAGTACATGAAGGCGCTGCAGCTGGGCGACCGGGCGCCGGTTACATCCGAGGAAAAATACCTCTATGCGTGGCAGGAGATGGGCTTCCCACCGGAAGCGGTGGCGCTGGCCTACGACAAAACTGTGATGAAGTGCCACGAGTTGAAGTGGCCCTACTTAAATGCGATTTTGAAGCGCTGGCATGAAAAGGGCCTCCACACGTTGGAGGAGGTGGCAGCCAATGACCACCCGGCACCCAAGAAGGAAGCCGGCGGAGACGACGCCTGGAAGTATGTGTAATGAATGAGGAAAGCGGGGGAGATGGACCATGGCATATGACGGCAAGGTGATGAGCCGGGCGCTGCAGCGGTTTGAACAGGAACGGCAGCAGCGGCAGGAGGAATATCAGAGTCGGCGGGAGCGAATTTTCCGGCGGCAGCCCCGCCTGCGGGAGATCGAAAATGAACTGCGGGCCACCATGAGCCGCATCATCTCCGCGGCACTGCGGAAGGGGAATGACCCCCGTCCGGCGGTGGAGCGGCTGCGGGACGACAACCTGCGCTTGCAGCAGGAAAAGCGCTCTCTGCTGCGGCAGATGGGCCTGCCGGAGGACTGCCTGGATGAAAAACCGGCCTGCCCGCTGTGCAACGACACCGGTTACCAGGACGGACGAGTCTGCCAGTGTCTGCGGACCTATTATGCCCAGGAGCAGCAGTTGGAGCTCTCCCGGATGCTGGATCTGGGCAACCAGAGCTTTGACAGCTTCAATCTGGACTGGTATTCAGATCGACTGGCCCCCGGCCAGCCCAAGTCTGCCCGGCAGCATATGGAGGAGCGGGTCTATGAGACCTGCGTGAACTATGCCCACAGCTTCGGCAAGAAGATGAATAATCTTCTGCTCTTCGGCGCGCCAGGCCTGGGCAAGACCCATTTGTCCGCTGCCATTGCCCGTGAGGTCAGCGGCAAGGGCTTTTCTGTGGTCTATGATACCGCCGGTCATGTCTTTGAGCGGTTTGAGGTCCAGAAGTTCAGCCGGGAGGGCGAGGAAGCCGACTCGGACGTGACCCGGGTCCTGAATTGCGATCTGCTGATTTTGGATGATCTGGGCACCGAGATGACGACCGCGTTCGTCCAGAGTGCCCTGTACCAGATTGTCAACACCCGTCTGATGGAGCGCAAGTCCACCATCATCAGCACCAACCTGACTCCGGAGAAGCTGAGTCAGCGCTATTCCCCCCAGCTGGCCTCCCGGATTGAGGGGGAGTATCAGCTGCTGCCCTTTGTGGGAGAGGATATCCGCAAGCTGAAGCGGGAATTGAACCGATAAACTGAAAAGCAGCAACCGGCAGCTTCTGAGAAGATCAGATGCTGCCGGTTTGTTTGATTGATAGATTTGAATTACGCAGCAATTTCCGGGTCCTGAATGATAAACTCCGGGGCCTCGGGAACGGTTTCCGGCGGAGCGGGGGGCAGCACCTCGGGGCTGGGCGGCAGAGTCTCCGGATTCTCCGGCGTC
>JAHHSA010000049.1 GCA_020025475.1 Oscillibacter sp. | reverse complement strand
TACCCGATCAAACAGAAAAAGCCCAGCATAAGCTGGACTTTTTCGACAGTCTGAAACCTCCCCACCGGGGAGGTTTTTGCTTTCTGGAAAATCCTTGAGGAAAATTGCGGAATATTCTGAAATCATTTCAAAAAAGAGCGCTTTTTTGAAAATCCCGTTGACAAGTGGAAAAACTGGTCTATAATAGGGGACGCTAACGCATGATAGAGGCGCGGGCGTCAAAAGTATCTTTTCTCATACGGACAGGTCCGGGGAGAGGTGAAAGGGGCGTCTGCCGAGGTTTGGTGCTTCCGCCTGTGGAACACGAAGCCGGGCCGCGGGATAAGATCTCACGGACTGTCGTCTCGAATGAGACGGAGAGCTGTCGTGGTTCCATACGTCGTTTGATGCTATGAAGTCATGACACTGTCATGACTTCATTCTTTTGTTAGGATAGGAGAACAACCATGAGAAAGCATCTGCGAACGTTTCTGCCACTGTTTGCGGCAATTCTGCTGCTGTGTACGGCTTTGAGCACCACCGCCTTTGCCGCTGATCCCACAGACGAGTCTGGCACCAAGATGATCGAATGCCCTGCCTGCGGCACCAAAGGCATCTGCATGGAGTGCTACGGCTACGATGAGACCTGTGAGAGCTGTCAGGGCACCGGCGTCTGCGCCGAATGCCAGGGCGAGGGCTACGTGGAGTCCACCAGCCGGTTCTACAACACCATCTGGGCCCTGCTGCCGCCGGTCATCGCCATTGCGCTGGCACTTGTGACCAAGGAGGTTTATTCTTCTTTGTTCCTGGGCATCCTGGTGGGCGGCCTGCTGTACTCCAACTTTAGCTTTGAAGGCACGGTCCTCCACGTGCTGGAGGAGGGCATCGTCTCCGTTCTCTCTGACAGCTACAACGTGGGTATCCTGATCTTCCTGGTTGTTCTGGGTGCTCTGGTGAGCCTCATGAACAAGGCGGGGGGCTCTGCCGCCTTCGGCCGGTGGGCACAGACCCACATCAAAAGCCGGGCCGGTGCTCAGCTTGCCACCATTGTGCTGGGCTGCCTGATCTTTGTGGACGATTATTTTAACTGCCTGACTGTGGGCAGCGTTATGCGTCCAATCACCGACAAAAACAACATCTCCCGTGCAAAGCTTGCCTATCTGATCGATTCCACCGCTGCTCCCATCTGCATCATCGCTCCCATTTCCTCCTGGGCCGCCGCTGTGGCTGCCTTTGCCGAGGACGGCCAGGGCCTGAACCTGTTCATCCACGCCATCCCTTATAACTTCTATGCCCTGCTGACCATTGTCATGATGGTGGGTCTGGTATGCATGAAGGCAGACTTCGGTCTCATGCGGACCTTTGAGGAGAGCGCCAAGGAGGGCGACATCTTCTCCGGAAAGAACCCCTACGCCTCCATGGAGGAAGCAGCTGACGAGTCAAAGGGCCGTGTGATGGATCTGGTGCTGCCTGTCCTGGTGCTGGTGATTGCCTGCATCACCGGTATGATCTATTCCGGTGGTTTCTTCGATGCTGCCAGCGGCAGCTATCACAGCTTCGGCAGCGCATTCTCCAACTCCGACGCCTCTGTGGGCCTGGCCATCGGTTCCGCCTTTGCCCTGATCTTTGCTATTTTTTACTTCCTGTTCCGCCGCACCATGAACTTCAAGGAAATTATGGACTCCATTCCTGAGGGCTTTAAGGCCATGGTCCCCGCTATTTTGATTTTGACCTTCGCCTGGAGCCTGAAGTCCATGACCGACTCCCTGGGTGCAAAGTACTTCGTCCGTGACTTTGTCCGGTCCTCTGCGCTGGGTATGCAGATGCTGCTGCCTGCCATCGTGTTCCTGATTGGCTGCCTGCTGGCCTTTGCCACCGGTACCTCCTGGGGTACCTTCGGCATGCTGATCCCCATTGTCCAGAGTGTGTTCCCCATGGATAACCCCCTGGCTATCGTCTGCATCTCCGCCTGCATGGCCGGTGCTGTATGCGGCGACCACTGCTCTCCCATTTCTGATACTACCATCATGGCTTCCGCCGGTGCTCAGTGCGATCACGTGAACCACGTGGCCACACAGCTGCCCTATGCAATCACCGTGGCAGGCGTCACTGTGGTGGGCTATCTGCTGGCTGGTATTCTGGTTTCCCAGAATCTGCCCGCCATCATCGCTCTGCCTGTTGTTGTGGTGCTGATGCTGGCTGTACTGGCTGTGGTCCGTGCCCGTGAGGCCAAAAAGGCCTGATTGTTTTCATGCTGTCTCCAAGGCCGCTCCAGCTGGAGCGGCCTTCAGCTTTATCATACTTGAAAAAGAAAACCTTGTTTTTGTGTTGACGCAATCCGTTCCAATCAGAGCGGTTATAACACAAATCCACAGGTTAACTGACAATGGCCGGCGGTTTACAAGGCCGGGAAAACGTGGTACACTCGTAAGGAAAATTTGGGGAGGTGGAGACATGAGTCGTGCAGCGGTATTGGAACTTCTGCGGCGGCGAGAGGGGACCTATTGTTCCGGTGAGGAGATCGCTGCCGGACTGGGGCTGAGCAGGGCTGCCGTGTGGAAGGCGGTTCAGACGCTGCGGGAGCAGGGATATGAGATCGAGGCCAGAACGGGCCTGGGCTATCGGCTGCTGGCGGCACCGGATGTACTCAGCGAGGCGGAAATCCGCGGCTTTCTGGGGGAGACTGCGGTGGTGGGCTGCAAGCTGCACTGTTTTGAAACCATTGACTCCACCAATACCTACATCCGGCAGATTGCGCTGGAGGGGGCCCCGGACGGCACCGTAGCCATTGCCAACCAACAGACACTGGGCCGGGGACGGATGGGGAGATCCTTTCAGTCACCACGGAACAAGGGCATCTATCTCACGGCACTGCTGCGGCCCTGCCTGCCGGCGGAGCGATTGCTGCCAGTGACGGCTCTGGCAGGCGTGGCGGTGTGCGATGCGGTGGAACGGGTGTGCGGCATTCGACCCGGCATCAAGTGGCCCAATGACCCGGTGATCGGGAACAAGAAGGTCTGCGGCATTTTGACGGAGCTTTCGGTGGAAGGGGAGACAGGAGCGCTGCAGTCTCTGGCACTTGGCATCGGACTGAATGTCCACCAACAGGCGGAGGACTTCACGCCGGAGGTGGCGGAAATGGCTACATCTCTGGATGCGGCTCTGGGCCACACAGTCTCCCGGCCTGCGCTGGCAGCGGCGTTGATCGAGGCATTGGACCGTCTGTATGCGGATCTGATGACCGGGGAGCTGGGCGCGTACCTTACGGCCTTGCGGCGGGACTGTGTAAATCTGGGAAAAATGGTGCAGATGCTCCGTCCTGACGGAACCCGGGAGGTGGCAAAGGCCATCGGCATCGACGAGGAATTTGGCCTGATCGTCCGGAATGAGATGGGTGTGGAGCGGGTTGTCCGCTCTGGCGAGGCCTCCGTCCGGGGAATGTACGGTTACATCGATTAAATTGGGAGGAAAACACAGTGCGGAAATTATGGGACTTATTTTGGACCTTTGCCAAAATTGGCGTGATGACCTTTGGCGGCGGCGCGGCGATGCTGCCTATTTTGCAGCGGGAGCTGCAGCAAAAGCGGGGGTGGGTCAGTGAAGAGGAGCTGATGGACTACTATGCCATCGGCCAGTGCACTCCCGGTATCATCGCCGTGAACACAGCCACCTTTGTGGGCTGCAAGCTAGGAGGGACACTGGGCGGCGCGGTAGCTACGGCGGGCATCGTGTTTCCCTCTCTGGTGATTATTATGGTGCTGGCAGGCGTTATCACGAATTTTGCGCATCTGGCCTGGGTACAGAATGCCTTTGCGGGGATTCGAGCCTGTGTCTGCGTCCAAATCTTCAACGCGGTGCGGAAGCTGGCCAAGAAGGCTGTGACAGATGGATGGACCATGTTTCTTTTCCTGGTGGTGTTTGTTGTCAGCGTCTTTACGGATGTCTCTCCGGTGCTGTTTGTGGTGCTGGCCGCTCTGGCAGGCCTTGCCATTCAGTGCGCCAGAGTAAAACAGGGAGGTGCTGAGGTATGATTTATTTGCAGCTGTTCTACGAGTATTTTAAGGTGGGGCTGTTCTCCATCGGCGGCGGTATGGCCACCATCCCATTCCTGTACGACATGGCCAATAAGACCGGGTGGTTCACAGAGGCCCAGGTGACGGATATGCTGGCGGTGTCGGAATCCACGCCAGGCCCCATCGGCGTCAACATGGCCACCTATGTGGGATTCACAACGGCAGGAATTCTGGGAGCCCTGGTAGCCACCGTCGGCCTGGTGCTGCCCTCGGTGATCATTGTGATTCTGGTGGCCCGTGCCCTCCAGCAGTTCCGCCACAATCGGTACGTGGAGGCCGCCTTCTATGGCCTGAGACCTGCTTCCACAGGCCTCATTGCCGCTGCCGGTGTAACGGTTGTGCTCAAGTCGCTGATACAGATGGATCTATACCGTGCTACCGGGGCCCTGGCAGACTTGTTCCATTGGCGGGCAATCGCCCTGGCGCTGGTTGTGCTGGTTTTTACCAACTGGGTGAAGGCTACCAAGAACTGGCATCCCATCGTTTTTATCGGAATCTCCGCCCTGGCGGGAATTGTCTTTCACATGGCTGGGGTTTGATGGGTGAACGCGTACATGTGAGATTCTGAACATCAAAAGGCCGCTGACGCGCTTTGTCAGCGGCTTTTTTGTGCCTTGTAAGCAGAAAGAATTTTCAAAAGAGTGAAACATTCCGGAGACTTCGTCCGTCTTAGAGACGACGGGAATGGTCAAAGTATTGGAAAAACGCCGAATTATCGAGAAGATCCTATAAAAAAAGCAGTCGAGTCTTGACGAATTTCCAAAAAATCGATATATTATGTAAAGTATATAACAAGGCCAAACAGGAGGTTTGCCATGCCAATGAAACATTGCCCCATCTGTGGGGAAGAATATTCTGATACGTATCAGGAGTGCCCGTTCTGTGAAGAGGAGCGCTACATGCAGGAGGGGGGACGTCGGAATGGACGACGCACCAAGAAGCGCAGCCGTCAGTTCAGTCTGATTACGCCGACCCTGATTATCCTGATTTTGATTATGGCAGGTCTGCTGACCTATTTGCTCTACGGCGATCAGCTGGCGGATCGATTCGGCAGTCAGGAGGGAGACCAGCTGCCTGCCGAGAATGTCCTGCCTCCGGTAGATCCTGACGAGGAGGATACCACACCCACTGATGCGGACGACCAGGATTCGCAGGAGGATCCCGACCAGGAGGAAGGTCCTGATGCGCAGGGAGAGACACCCGTTGTGATGCCGGAGGGACCTGCTGACCCTGCGGTTGATCAGCCCAAGCCCAAGCCTCCCGTGCCTGCGGCAAATGACGGCTATGAGAAGGCTGCGGCTCTGCCGGAGGGTCTGACCCTCAGCAGTACTGACTTCACTGTGAAGGTGGCCGGTGAGACCAATGTCCTCCGGGCCAGCGGCGGCAGCGGTTCGTACAAGTGGTACAGTGAGAACCCCAATGTTGCAACGGTGGATGCCAGCGGTAAGGTTACGGCGCTCTCCAAGGGCACCGTGAAGATCATTGCCACCGACGGCAGCAAGAAGGGCGAGTGCATTGTCCGTGTCAATGTGTCCAACACGGACCCTGTGACGCCCCCCTCTCAGGTGGGGACCATCACCAATGCCAAACTCAGCAAGGAGGACTACACCACCCATGTGGGCGAGCCCGATGTGAAGCTGAAGGTCACCGGCACTACCGATCAGGTGATCTGGACCAGCGGCGACAGCAGCATTGCCACAGTCTCCGCAGACGGCGTGGTGAAGGCTGTTGGCAAAGGCACCACCACCATCAAGGCCACGGTGGGCGGCGCTACGCTTACCTGCATTGTCCGTGTGAACTAATCCGGATTGTGTCATCTGTCAGCACCCCAGACGATTTGTCTGGGGTGCTTTTTCGAATTGGAGGACACAGAAATCCGGGTGGAATTTCATTGCAACCGGGTGGTTTCCATGATATGATATACTGAATCATTTCATCACGCAAAAGGAGCAGACCTATGGATAAAACGAAGCTGCTGGACCACTATACAGGGGAGGACCGGATGGCCCTTGCCAGAGTGCTGGACCGGGCAGAACAGTCCCGGCAGCGGGGCATTCCGACTGCCACGGATTTCCTCAGCCCGCAGCAGCAGGTGCAGGCCATGGAGCTGCTGTATCAGGCTGGGGTCCCGGAGACGGACTATGTGCGCTTAGGCGGCTATGCAGGGGCGGAGCGGCAGCTGATCTGCTTTCTGCCCGACTGGATGGAGAGGGAGGATGCGGCGTGTCAGAGCCCCATTCGCTGCTTGCGGGCCGCTTATCGGTCGGAGTATCATCTGACTCACCGGGACTTTTTGGGAAGCCTCATGGGTCTGGGGATTGTCCGGGAGAAGATCGGCGACATTCTGGTCGGTCAGGAGAGCTGTGATCTGCTGGTGCTGGACAGCGTGGCCGATTATCTGCTGGCCAGCTGGGATACGGCGGGCCGCGCTCATCTGAAGCTCTCACCGGTTGCGCTTTGCAACATCCACATTCCCCAGCTCCGCTGCCAGGAAGTACGGGACACCGTCAGCTCTCTGCGTCTGGATGCCATTGCGGCTGCCGGGTTTAAGCTGTCCCGGGGCAAGGCTGCGGCTCTGGTGGAGAGCGGCAAGGTTCAGGTGAACTGGACGCTCTGCCAGAAAGCAGACAAGCTGCTGGAGGAGGGCGATGTGGTCTCCGCCAGAGGCTGCGGAAAATTTGAATTGACAGAGGTGGGCAGTGTGACTCGGAAGGGGCGCATTTCCATCATGCTCAAGCGCTATTTATGATAAAGGAGAAAAAACATGACACAGGAGAGAATCGATCGCATCAATGAGCTGGCCCGGAAAGCCAAGACTCCGGAGGGCCTGACGGCAGCGGAGACGGAAGAGCGGGACATTTTGCGCCGGGAATATATCGACTCGGTGCTGGGCAGTCTGCGCGGTCAGCTGGACAACACTTATCTGGTGGATGAAAATGGGAACAGAGAGAAGCTGAAAAAGAGAGGGGAATAAACGATGGCAGAGCAGAAGAAAGGCAATGACAGCATTCCATGGGTGTTGATCGGCATCCTCTTTTTCCTGGGACTTTGGCCAATTTCACTGGTGATCCTGCTGGTGAAGCTGTATGGCAAGGACGAGAAGAAAACACGGCAGGCACCGCCGCTGTCGGCGGAGACCAAGCAGACGAAAAGGGAAAAGGGGAAAGGCATCACTGCTGTGCGGAAGGTGACGAAGTCCCCGGTTCCGAAAAAATCCACGGCAAAAATTCTGGGCATCATCGGCGTGCTGCTGTTGGTGGTGGGATTCTATTCCTGTGCAGACCCCATTGAGATGATGATCTGGGCCGGCAAGGCGGAGGTCTGGTATGTGAAAAACTTGCTCCAGGGACTGGGTATTGTGGTAGCCGGCGGGGCCATGCTGGGCAGCGGCATCTCCATGGACAGCAGTCTCAAACGGTATCAGAGATATCTGGTGGTCATGGGACAGCGACAGGCCATTTCCACAGACGAACTGGGCAGGACTCTGGGCCTTACCAAAAAGCGGGTGGAAAAGGACCTGTGGAAGATGCTGGATAAGGGGTATTTCGGCGGCAAGGCCTACTATAATGTGGAGCTGGGCTATCTCTTTCGCAGCAGCGCGGCGGATGCTGCCTTTAAAAAGCGGCAGGAGGAAGCTGCGGCAGCCAAGCAGCCAGCAGCGGCTGAGCAGGGCTACAACGGTGTTCTGATGGAAATCCGCCGGGCAAACGACGAAATTGCAGACCCTGTTCTCTCGGCCAAGATCGACCAGCTGGAGACGCTTGCTGCACGGATTTTTCACATTGTGGAGGAGGAACCGGAGAAGGCAGAGCGGATTGCAACCTTCTTCAACTACTATCTCCCCACTACCCAGAAGCTGCTGGACTCCTACGCAAAGTTTGAGAGCGCCGGCATTGAGGGAGAGAACCTGCGGCTGGCAAAGGCACGGATCGAATCCACGATGGATACCATTGTCCACGGTTTTGAGCACCAGCTGGACGAGCTCTATCAGAGTGACGTGTTGGACGTGGACCGTGATATCCGGGTCATGGAGACTATGCTGAACCGGGATACTGCCAGCGTGGAACAGGATTTCGGTCTGAGCAGCCAGGCGGCGGCATGGCAGCAGGAGGAAACCTCCCGATAAGGAAAAGAGAACCCATGAGAGAGGGACGGCTGGGCCGTCCCTCTCTTTCTGCCAGCAGACAGAAAAATCCAAATGGAAGAGAAAAAATCCGCCGGTGGCTGCGAAGTGTGCGCCCACAGTGTACGCTGCGTGAGTACAAAAAATGCCCTTTTGAGAGCAGCGATAAATGCCGCCGAAACGATTACTTCTCGATATAAAGCGATAGCGTACAAAAATGTGAAAATTTTTTGGTGAAATTATATATTATATAAATTGTAAAATTTGAAAAAAGAAAAATCTAATGGTAAATATAAATATACAATTGGTCGAAAATTCTACCATAATGCACATATTGTTGGACGCGTATTTGTAGTACAATACTTAACGACGGGTATTTTAAGGAAAGAAAAAATCGGCACAATTTCTGAAAAAAATACTTCATCAAGAAATCGTTTTGCTTAAACTCTATAATTAGGAGGAACAAGTTTATGGCGAAAAACAAAGTGTTCAAAACGATGGACGGTAATGAAGCTGCCGCATATGTCTCTTACGCGTTTACAGAGGTAGCTACCATTTACCCCATCACCCCTTCCAGCCCCATGGCAGACCACGTCGATGCGTGGGCCGCTAACGGCAAGAAGAACCTGTTTGGCCAGCCCGTGAAACTGGTTGAAATGCAGGCAGAATCCGGTGCCGCCGGTGCAATGCACGGCTCCCTGGAGACCGGTTCTCTGACCAGCACCTACACTGCTTCTCAGGGCCTGCTGCTGATGATCCCTCCCATGTATCGTATTGCCGGTTCTCAGCTGCCCGGTGTGATGCACGTGTCCGCACGTACCGTTGCAACCCACTCCCTGTCCATCTTTGGTGATCATTCCGACGTGATGGCCTGCCGTCAGACCGGTTGGGCACAGCTGGCCTCCTCCAGCGTACAGGAAGCCATGGATATGGCTGCCGTTGCTCATCTGTCTGCCATTAAGGGCTCCATCCCCTTCCAGCATTTCTTCGACGGCTTCCGTACCTCTCATGAGATCCAGAAGATCGAAGTTCTGGACTATGAGGATCTGGGCAAGATGCTGGATTGGGACGCTGTTCAGAGATTCAAAGATCACGCTTTGAGCACCGAGCATCCCACCATTCGCCATACTCTGCAAAACCCTGATACCTTCTTCCAGTCCCGCGAGGCCTGCAACACGGTCTATGCTGCTCTGCCCGACATTGTGGAGGAGTACATGGGCAAGATCAATGAGGTCACCGGCCGCAACTATCAGCTGTTCAACTACTATGGCGCACCCGATGCTGAGCGTGTCATCGTGGCAATGGGCTCCGTCTGCGAGACCCTGACCGAGGTTGTTGATTACCTGATGGAACGCGGTGAGAAGGTTGGCTTCATTCAGGTCCACCTGTTCCGCCCCTTCTCCATGGAGCGTCTGCTGGCTAAGATTCCTGCAACCTGCAAATGTCTGACTGTTCTGGACCGCACCAAGGAGCCCGGCGCACCCGGTGAGCCTCTGTACTTGGACGTCTGCGATACTCTGTGGGAAGGCAAGCGCACCGACATTGAGACTCTGTGCGGCCGTTATGGTCTGGGTTCCAAGGATACGACTCCTGCCCAGATGAAGGCTGTGTTCGACAACATGAAGGGCGAGAAGAAGAATCACTTTACCGTTGGTATCAACGATGATGTCACCCATCTGTCTCTGCCTGTTGGCGAGAACATCGTCACCGCCGGTAAGTCCATCATTTCCTGCAAGTTCTGGGGTCTTGGTTCTGATGGTACCGTCGGCGCAAACAAGAACTCCATCAAGATTATCGGCGATAACACCGATCAGTATGCGCAGGCCTACTTTGAGTATGACTCCAAGAAGTCCGGCGGCGTGACCAAGTCTCACCTGCGTTTCGGCCATGAGCCCATCCACAGCACCTACTATGTCACCATGGCTGACTTCGTGGCCTGCCACAAGCCCTCCTACATTAAGGACTTCGATATCGTCTCCGAGATCAAGCCCCACGGTACCTTCCTGCTGAACACCAGCTGGACAGGAGCCGAGCTGGAGGAGCATCTGCCCAACCGCGTGAAGCGTCAGATCGCTGAGCGTGAGATCAACTTCTACACCATTGATGCAACTGCCATCGCTATGGAACTGGGTCTGGGCAGCCGTACCAACACTGTGCTGCAGGCAGCATTCTTCAACCTGTCCGGCGTTATGCCCATTGCTGACGCTGTGGAGTACATGAAGGCCGCTATCGTCAAGTCCTACTCCAAGAAGGGCCAGAAGATTGTCGACATGAACTGCGCCGCAGTGGATAAGGGTGTTGACGCTGCTGTAAAGATCGACGTTCCCGAGTCCTGGAAGACGCTGGCTGACGACGATCAGGCCGCAGACGCAAATCTGCCTCACTACATCCGTGAGATCCAGATCCCCGTCAATAAGCAGGCTGGTGACTCCCTGCCCGTGAGCGTGTTCATGCCCTACGCCGACGGTGTTACTCCCTCCGAAACTTCCAAGTACGAAAAGCGCGGCATCGCAGTGGATGTTCCTCACTGGATTGCTGAGAACTGCATCGGCTGCAACAAGTGCGCTCTGGTCTGCCCCCACGCCTGCATCCGTCCCTTCCTGCTGAATGCTGAGGAAGAAGCTGCAAAGCCTGCAACCTTCGTGACCAAGGAAGCTAAGGGCAAGGGCTTCGAGGGCCTGACCTTCCGTATGCAAATCGACGCGCTGGACTGCCTGGGCTGCGGCGCTTGTGCCAACGCTTGCCCCGCAAAGGACAAGGCTCTGGTCATGGAGCCCCTGGAGAGCCAGCTGCCTGAACAGGAGAACTGGGAGCATGCGCTGACCCTGTCCATCAAGGAGAATCCCATGGACAAGTTCACCATCCGTGGTTCTCAGTTCGAGCGTCCTCTGTACGAGTTCAGCGGCGCTTGCGCAGGCTGCGGTGAGGCTCCTTACATGAAGCTGATGTCCCAGCTGTTCGGTGACCGGATGTTCGTCACCTCCGCTACCGGCTGCGCATACGTTGTCGGTTCCTCCACTCCTTCCTTCCCCTATGCTACCAACGAGAAGGGCCACGGCCCCGCACCCTCTAACTCCCTGTTCGAAGATAACGCCGAGTATGGCCTGGGTATGCTGCTGTCTATCGACCAGATGCGTCGTCAGATGAGAACCCATGCTGAGGCTGTTGTGGCTGGCACCTCCGATGCTGCGTTGAAGAGTGCCATTGAAGCATGGCTGGCTGAGGGTGACAACGGTGACAAGACCCGCGATTTGTCCGAGGCCGTTGTGTCTGCACTGGATGCTACCACTGAGACCTCTGCTGACATCACCTTCATGAAGGCCAACAAGGACGTTCTGCCTAAGAAGAGCGTCTGGATGTACGGCGGCGATGGCTGGGCATATGATATCGGCTTCGGCGGTTTGGATCACGTCCTGGCTTCCGGTGCTGACGTCAACATTCTGGTTGTCGATACCGAGGTGTACTCCAACACCGGCGGACAGGCTTCTAAGGCAACCCAGCTGGGTGCTGTTGCTCAGTTCGCAAACGGCGGTAAGAAGACCTGCAAGAAGGATCTGGGTGCCATCGCCATGACTTACGGCAATGTCTACGTTGCTCAGGTTGCTATGGGCGCTAACGAGCAGCACCTGATCACTGCTCTGAAGGAAGCAGAGGCTCATAAGGGTCCCTCTCTGATCATCGCTTACGCTCCCTGCATCAACCATGGTGTCTCCAAGGGCATGGGCCAGGCTCAGCTGGAGGAGAAGTTGGCCAGCGAGTGCGGCTATTGGCCCCTGTGGCGCTATGTCCCCGAGCTGAAGGACGAGGGCAAGAATCCCTTCATCCTGACCAGCAAGGAGCCCAACGGCAAGCTGCTGGACTTCATGATGGGCGAGACTCGTTTCGCATCTCTGACCAGAACCTTCCCCGAGACCGCCAAGGAGCTGTTTGCTGAGGCTGAGGTTGAGTGCGCTAAGCGTTACGCAAAGTACAAGAAGCTGGCTGAGGACTAATTCCTTTTGATTCTTGTACATACACTGCAAGATAACCGTGAGCGGTACCCGAAAAATCGGGTACCGCTCTTTTTCTGGGCAAGACAGCCTGTTTGATTATAAAGTATTGCTGCAAGCCCCGGGCCTCCGCAGGGCTTGCAATTTTAGGATAGCTGTGCTATATTAAACATCTGAAAATCATTCTCAAATTGAGAAGGAGGCATGCTATGAAAAAAATTGTACTGGGGGCACTGCTGTGTGCCCTGCTGCTGACGGGCTGCGGCGCCCCGGAGCCACCAGAGACAGAGGCAGGGGAGGAGAAGCTGAAGATTGTGGCAACGCTCTTTCCCGCTTACGACTTTGCCCGTGCCGCCGCAGGCGATCTGGCAGATGTCCGGCTGTTGCTGCCGCCCGGCGCGGAGAGCCATTCTTATGAACCTACACCCACGGATATCCTGGCGGTCCAGGAGTGTGACCTGTTCATCTACCTGGGCGGCGAATCTGATGCCTGGGTGGATACCATTGTCAGCGCCATTGAGAGACAGGGAGACACCATGCGGATGGTGGATAGTGTAGATCTTCTGGATGAGATGACAGTGGAGGGTATGCAGACAATGCCCGGCCACGATCACCACCATG
>JAHHSA010000048.1 GCA_020025475.1 Oscillibacter sp. | reverse complement strand
GCGTCAAGCACAAGCCAGGTTTCTTTCACATATGAGGCAATAAAAGTAGCGTAGAAGGTTATGTAGTACTACATATCCCTTCCGCACAACCGTGATCTTTGTTCCGGAAAACGAACGCGCTTTAAATAGCGCCATGCCGGGCAACACCGGGGAATACACCGGCAGTGATCCGTCAATTCCCGCAGGAGCATATGAATACTACCGCTGCACCTGGATTCGGCAGGAGGACGACGGCTGGCACATAGAAATCGGCGGCACTGGCTGGTAAGCCTCTTACAGGCTTGTGGAAATCCCACGCTGTACTTTCTCTGCCTCCCTATGGTATAATTGTGGCAACACTCCTGTCTGCAAACCGGCAGACAGCGGACAGATGGAGGCTGTGAGATGAGATATCAAAAGCTGGGAAAAAGTGACTTGAACGCATCCGTCGTTTCCTTTGGCACCTGGGGCATTGGCGGCGGCAGCGTGTGGTCGGACCAGAATCCGGGCGTGAGCGATGTGGAGCGCCTGCTGGATACCGCCAAAGACCTAGGCATCAACTATATTGATACCGCTCCCGTGTACGGCACCGGCGTCAGCGAAGAACTTCTGGGCAAGGCGCTGAAAAACGGACGCCGGAACCACTTTCTGCTGCAAACCAAGTGCTCTCTGAACTGGCGCAACGAGGGTGGCAACTTCCACTACGAGCGGGATGGATACACAGTGGAGAACGACACCAGCGCCAAGGCAGTCCGCCGGGACGTGGAAGACTCCCTGCGCCGGATGCAGACGGACTATCTGGACCTGATCGTGGTCCACTACGTCTGCAAGGACTGGCCCGTGGAAGAAACCATGGGCGCACTGCAGGACATGGTGAAGGAGGGCAAGATCCGAGCCATCGGCCTGTCCAACTCCAAACCCGCTGACCTGGACGCCTACGAGCAGTTCGGCCCGGTGGCCCTGGTCCAGGAGCAATACAGCCTGCTGGCTCCCTACCACGGTGAGGCGTACTTCCCCACCACGAAAAAGCATGATACCGTCTTCCAGGTCTACGGCGCTTTGGAGGAGGGCTTCCTCACCGCGCCGGACTATGTGGACCGCACCTTCCCCAAGGGCGACGTCCGGGGCAAGCTGCCCTGGATTCATGAGCCCATCAAGGGTGCCATTCACGATCTGTTCCGTGTCATGGAGCCTCTGACGGAGAAGTACCACTGCACCTACTCCAACCTGGTCCAGGCCTGGACGCTGCAACAGTATCCCAACCTGAACCTGCTGACCGGCTTCCGCCGTCCCGAGACTATGGTGAACACCTGCAAGTCTCTGGACATTGTCCTCACCGACGAGGACGCCGCTCTGCTCAGCGAGGCCGCAAAGCCCGCACAGGTGCGGGAGCTGGACAAATAATTTTTTCCGCAGGCAAGAAACCCCCGGTCCGCAGAAAATTTCTGCGGACCGGGGGTCTGTTTTGATCTCTATGGTGTTCAATTTCCGTTTCGCAGCTGCTGCTCTTTGATCAGCTCGTAGACGGTCAGGTGTGTCCCGTCCAGCTCTGCACGGTCCATGGAGAGGGCCGTGATCTGGCTGTTGTCGTAGGTTTTGTAGTAGTACATCCGCCCGTCCAGGTCCATACAGCAGCTGTAGGCCGTGATATCCAGCTGGCCGTGATCGGTGATGGTTGCTCCCCTCACCATGGACACAGAGTCCAGAACGTGGAACACCTGCCCGACGCAGGACGTCTCCGTATCATCGCAGGTGGAGTTTGCCAGATTGAAGGTCGCCCGGACAAACCGGGAGATGCTGGAGGTGTCCCCCGGCAGGCCTACCGCGCCCATGCCAACCGCATAGGTCTGCATATCGTTGAGTGGAGTGAAGGTGTTTGGTTGATTTTTAGGGCTTAGATGGAGATACTGCTGCAAATTCCACAGCTGAAAGTCGAAGGGCGGTTCATTGGTCATCACGTCATAGGGATCGGCACAGATCCGAAGTCCCTCCGCCATCGGCTCCACCACAATGCTTTCCTTCCGGTCGCTGATCATGAAGTGCAGCGGTGCCAGAGGCATCTGGGGCCCATAGGGGATGTTGGTGAGATTCAGCCGCTCCAGCAGTGTGCGTGCCTGTTCCACAGTGGCCGCCTGTCCCAGAATCCAGGGCATCAGCTCAAAGGGAGAGATGTTGTCCATCCCCTCCTTCGGCTCCTGATAGACCGCACTTTTCGGGAAGTTGAGTCCGGCCATGGCAAGCCCCGCCTCATTGAAAGCCTCGTAGTAGAAAGGATACTCCTCCATCACCATGCCCATTCCCATGAGCGCATAGGTGTTGTGATACTCCGTCCCGTTTTTCAGGGCAAACCGGTAATTCCGAGGCGTTACCACCACCTTTTCTCCATAGGAGATCTCCAAATCCAGATTCCGACCAAAGTAGCTGTGTCCTCGACGCCAGGCCAATGCTGTACACATACGCGTTCCTCCTGTTGTTTGTTCAACAGCAGTATACCACCTGCTTCCCTGACGATAATTGATAAATTGTAAAGAATTGCCGCCTGTCCGAATGATACAGACAGGCGGCAACTCTCAGTCAGACTGCGGGTCTTGGGCGGAACCCATCCATCAGCTGATCATTTTCCAAAATGAAGGGCGGGGCCGTGGGCTGGTTCTCGTCGAGATCATATTTGATCATCAGGTAGTCAGACAGCTCCGTCCGGTTCCGGAACTTCACCCACTGATAGGGTTCCTGGAACGAGAGCTTCTCCAGGAAGTACAGTCCATCTTCCGTGGGGAAGAGAACACCTGCATGACCGATAAACAGCTCATCGCCGTCCAGGTTTGTGTGGAGCACCACGGAGATCATCCGGGCCTTCGGGTTGTCCGCAAAGACGATGCCCCGCTCCGCCCAGTCCTTTTGCAGGTTCTTCAAATGAACCTGAATATTCTTGGTAGCTTCCGTGGGCACATAGGCAAAGAGAGAACCGAAGGCGTCTACCCGCCCCGGAAAGGAGGAATCATCCTGTTCCAGAGAATCCAGGTCAAAGACCATGTCCTCGTTGGGGCGCTCTCCGCTGACAGGCACCGTTATCATATTGTAAAGCAGTCCGTAGGACGTGATCCGGCAGTTGTAGCCCAAAAAGTCGGGGTAGGCCGTTGTCCACTCCTCCTGCATCTGCCAGGGGTCGTATTTCGTCTCCAGGATACCGCGGGTCTCAAAGCCATCCGTCAGCTCATCCGGGCGGACGGTGCTGTTGAACTGTTCCACATGGTCAAAGAAGACCTGGATCTGTTCCGGGGTGATCCCGGCCCCTGCCATCATCTCTTTTGCCTGATTCCGGGTCTCTTCGTCGGCCAGATTGCTGTATGTGACCTCCTGCAAGGGCGGCTGCTCCGTCCCGGTGTCCTTCTGCCCGCAGCCGACTACGGTCAGCGCAAGACACAGTGCAGTCAGTGTCAACATCCATTTTTTCATAAAAAACACCTTTCGCTTCTCAATGGAATACCAAAAGTGTACCACACGCAGAGGCGAAAAATCATGACCTGTTTTTGAATTTTCAGCTTGTCTAAAAACTGCGCCAAAGACTGGTGACCGTAAATCGCGGTGGAATGTGTGCAAGGGGTTCAGCCCCCTTGCACGGAAGCGCTTCCCTTATTTCGCCTTTTTTCAAGGTTGAAGTGGGCATTCCGGTTGTCGATAAGCCTTTTTGGGCAACTGTGGATTTGATTTGTCAGCGTTATTCGTATTTTTTTCCGCACACATAGATGGGCAGAAAAATGGAGAATGTCGTCAGCATTGCCACCCCCAGTTCCGCTCTGGCCCAAAGAGTTTGGGACAGGATGTTGACCGCCAGACAGACCGCAGGCAGGCCCACCAGGATTCCCATCATCAGGGTGTGGAGACCGCGAACAATGTAGGGCCAGTTTTGGTTCGTAAACCGGACCCCCGGCACATTCATTCGGAACGCACCGTGCTGATAAAATCCCAGCTTCGCGTAGTCATAGTAAGCGGGCAGGGTCTCCCGTGCGCCAAAGGAAAAATAGGCACCAAAAAACAGCATCAAAGCCTCAACGACCCAGAATGCGGACGACACCGGCCAGCCATGGATAGATCCCCGTGCTATCATCACCAGCTCTGCCGCCGCAATGACCACGCACAGGCAGAAGTTTCTCTGCCGTTCCTTCCGGGCCGCATGGCGGATGGCCTGTTCTTCCTTGGAAAGCCGCAGGGTTTCCTGCATCAACTTTTCCACATTCTCCATGGAGAATGTGGAATTCTCCGTCATCCGTCCCCCCTGCAGCAGTTCTGTCACGCTGACTCCCAAACACTCCGCCAGGGGCAGCAGCAGTGCGACGTCAGGAAGACTCAGAGCCCGTTCCCATTTGCTGACGGCCTTATCAGAGACGCCCAGGCGGTCCGCCAGCTCCCGCTGCGTCATATTCTGTTTCTTTCGCAGTTGGCTGACAAACTGGCCGAACCGCTGCATATCAATGGATTCCATGTGCTCACCTCTTGTTTTATTTTACCACCGCCGGCCATTTGCGGCAACCGACCAGCGGTAGAGTGCCGTCAACGTCTTGCGCGCCAAGGGCTTCATAAATTACTTCCCGCTTTTCTCCCTGGGCAGAGCATGGCCAATCTGGAAAGCTCCGAGAAGCCCCATATTCTGCCCGCTATGATCACAACGGGAGCACCACTGGCCGTTGCCTTCATCGTAAATATACTTGTCCATTCTAAAATTCTCCCGTATAATAGAGTTGCTCATCAGCGTTAAGGCCTATGATGTTTAAGTTGACTAATGGCGCGTTTTAGGCGCAATTGTTGGTGCAGGCTGCTATTGAATGGGATGCACCCACGGACCGGATGGTGTACTCTCCCGGGGTCGTCCCCGGCATGGAACTGTCCCTGTCAATCATCGCCAAGTACGGCGACAAGGCGCCGCCCAAGAGGAAAACCCCCATCCACAGCCACTGAGAAGGAGGCATATATGAAGGCATACACCTATATCAGACAAGGGGAATTCGGTTTTTTGGACAAGCCGAAGCCCACTTTGCAAAACGACCGGGACGCCATTGTCCGCGTGACTCTGTCCAGCATCTGCACCAGTGACCTCCACATCAAACACGGCTCGGTGCCCCGGGCTGTCCCCGGCATTACCTTGGGCCATGAGATGGTGGGTGTGGTGGAGCAGGTGGGCAGCGCCATCACCACCGTGAAGCCGGGTGATCGGGTCACCGTCAATGTGGAGACCTTCTGCGGAGCGTGCTTTTTCTGCAAGCATGGCTGGGTCAATAACTGTACCGACCCCATTGGAGGCTGGGCTCTGGGCTGCCGTATTGACGGCGGTCAGGCGGAGTTTGTCCGGGTTCCCTACGCTGATCAAGGACTCACCAGAATCCCAGACAGCGTGACAGACCGGCAGGCCCTCTTTGTAGGCGACGTGCTGGCCACCGGTTTTTGGGCCGCCAAAATCTCCGACATTCACGCAGAGGATACCGTCCTCATCATCGGTGCCGGTCCCACCGGCCTATGCGCCCTGCAATGTGTTCTGCTGAAAAAACCCCGTCGTGTCATCATCTGCGATATTGACCCCCAGCGGCTGCAATTTGTTCAGAAGCACTGGCCCCAGGTGATCACCTGCGGGCCACAGCAGGTTCATGATCTGGCCGAGGCCTACAGTCAGCATGGCGGTGCGGATGTGGTACTGGAAGTGGCAGGCAGCGACGAAACCTTCCGGATGGCCTGGGAATGTGCCCGGCCCAACGCCATCGTCACCGTGGTGGCGTTGTACAACGGTCCCCAAATACTGCCCCTGCCCGAGATGTACGGCAAAAACCTGATCTTCAAGACGGGCGGTGTGGATGGCTGTGACTGCGCCGAAACGCTGGACCTGATCGCCCAGGGCAAACTGGACACCACTCCTCTCATCACCCACACCTTCCCACTGGAGCGAATTGAGGAGGCATACGATCTCTTTGAACACCACCGGGACGGCGTGATGAAAATCGCCATTGAACCGTAAAAAAATTCCGATGCCATGCGGCATCGGAATTTTTTTGATTCACTGAGCCATTTTGGCACCCAGCTCACGGCATGCAGCCGATTCTTCATCACCGGGCAGTCCGTTGCAGATGTAGGTCTCCACAACGTCGCAGGGGGCTTCACTCTCCCAGGTGCGCATCCACTCACCGTCGCCCCAGCCATAGGAGCCGAAGAGATAGACGCTCTTGCCGCCAAGGCTTCCCTTCACGGCATCCCACATGGGCTCAAACTCCATATCTTCCAGCTGTTCGCTGCCCATGGAAGGGCAGCCAAATGCAATGGCGGAATACCCGGCAGCCTTGGCAGCGTCAAACTCGGCGGGACCCATCAGATCCACATCTGCACCTGCACCCTTGGCACCCTCGGCAATGGCTTTGGCCATGGCCTCCGTGTTACCCGTACCGCTCCAAAAAACAATCGCTACTTTGCTCATATTCAGAATTCCTTTCATTGTTCATTGATCCGACTCAAAAGTCAGAGATTTACAAAATTCATCTTATCCGGCCACCGTCAGGCGGCTGATATCCATACCGGCATCGTAGTACCGGCTGTAAAGCTCCGTACACGTCTTGAAGGAAGCAAACTTCTTCTTTGCCTCATCCACATTGGTATAGGCCTTCCAGCAGCCGGAACAGGGGCAGTTGCAGCCCTTGTTGACAATAAACGCCTTGATATCCGCCAGCGGATAGTCCAGGAACACACCAACATCGTGTGGAAAATTCTCATCCATCAGCCGCTCTCTCAGTCTGGTCAGGCAAGCGTCAATCTCAAAATCCGAATATCCGTACTCCCCCAGAAACGTCTGGACTTCCCGGTCGCAGAGTATCGCTTCCAGCTGGTTCTTCCGGTAGGCATAGATCAGTACAATGCCCCGGCAGCGTTTCATCACTGCAAAACGGACACCCTTGTCGGCCAGCAGCTCATTGAGCGCATCAATGGTATCCAGCAGATCCTTCTGCTCATCACTGGGGACCGGAAACAGATTTCCAGCCTTCAGACCCGCCAGCACAGGTGCGCACTGATGCACAATGGTTCCCGTTGACACAATATCCTCCTATCCAATGTTCTGATTCAGGCGTCTATACAACTGGCCTGTCACACTGCTGCATACTGGTCCAAAATCTTCTTGAGGGCGCTCATGGAACTGGAATGACACCGCACAATCTGAGAGGGATCGCCGGGAAAGGCCGCCGTGGCGGTGTGAATCATTTTGTGGGACACCGTATTGGTGAAAAACACCAGGAGGTCTGGGCTGCCCATCTGCTCCCGGATTCCCTGGGGCTGGGTAAAGACCTTTGCCTTACATTTCCGTTCCTTGCACAACTGCTTATATCGGCTGGCCATACAATCATTGCCGCCGATGATTACAATACTCATGGTGTATCCTCCTCTTCGCAGTTAGAAGCAACTAACTATACGTGAAATTTTTTGTGCCTCTCGGCACATGTTGATGATCTATTAGTTAGTTCTAACTAACTGTTGTTATCATAGCACGCATTGCCCAAACTGTCAACAGAAAAATAACACTGTTTTGAAAGAAGTTTTTCCAGAGTCAGCCGATCTCGTCAGCACAAGAGCTCTCATGGCTTGTCTATTGCCTGCTCACATTTACAAACTTCATTGTACAAAGCCATGGGCGGGCCACAGCATTCTGCGGCCCGCCCATGCGAGGGGATATACGAATGTTACTCCACGGACAGGACCTTGTAGTCCTGAGCCTCCACAGCGCTCTTGAGCACGTCGTTGGCTACATCTTCCTTGAGTGTAACGACGGCGGTGCCAGCGGTGTGGCTGACTTCCGCGGTCTCGACACCGTCAATGCCCTCCAGGGCCTTCTTTACGCGGGCCTCACAGTGGCCGCACATCATGCCTTCGATCTTCATGGTCTTCGTCATAGCATAAATCTCCTTTGCATTCATATGGTTTTCATGGTTTTCACGAAGCTTTTTATCATGACTTGCGTCATGGAGCTTAAAGAGGTTGAGGCGCAGGGCGTTGGTCACTACGCAGAAGCTGGAAAGGCTCATGGCGGCTGCACCGAACATGGGATTCAGGGTCAGGCCGAAGGAAACAAACACACCGGCTGCCAGGGGAATCCCGATGGCGTTGTAGAAGAACGCCCAGAAGAGATTTTCATGGATATTGCGCAGGGTGGCACGGCTGAGACGGATGGCAGCGGGCACGTCACTGAGGCGGCTGTGCATCAGCACCAGGTCCGCAGCGTCAATGGCAATGTCCGCACCGGCGCCGATGGCGATGCCAATGTCAGCACGGGTCAAGGCGGGGGCATCGTTGATGCCGTCACCCACCATGGCGACCTTGCCGCGTTTTTGCAGAGAACGAATCACCGCTTCCTTGCCGTCTGGCAGGACGCCTGCGATCACCTCATCCACACCGGCCAGGCTGCCAATGGCTCGGGCGGTGCGCTCGTTGTCACCGGTGAGCATGACCACATGGATGCCCATGTTTTGCAGTTCCTTGACAGCCTGCGGACTATCGGGCTTGATGGTATCAGCCACAGCAATAACGCCGGCCAATTTGCCGTTTTCGCTGAAAAACAGGGGCGTCTTCCCCTGTTCTGCCAGCTCTGTGGCCTTTTGACGCAGTCTATCGGGGACAGCAGCCACCGTGGCGATAAAGGTGGAACTGCCGCCGTAGAGGGTTTTGCCATCTTTTCTGGCGGTAAGGCCATTGCCGGGTAGGGCAGTAAACTCGGTAACTTCCTGGGAGACCAGGTTCTGCTCCTCGGCGCAGGCCACAATCGCGCGGGCCAAGGGATGTTCGCTCTTGACCTCCAGTGCGTACGCAAGAGACAGCAGGCTTTCCTCGGTGTAGCCCTCCGCTGGCAGCACATTCGTGACTTTAGGTTCACCGGAGGTGATGGTGCCGGTCTTGTCCAGAGCGACCACACGAATTCGGCCGGTTTCTTCCAGAGAGACAGCAGTCTTGAACAGAATACCGTTTTTGGCACCCAGGCCATTGCCAACCATGATAGCCACAGGAGTTGCAAGGCCCAGCGCGCAGGGGCAGCTGATGACCAGTACGGAGATGGCCCGTGCCAGCGCATAACCAGGTTCCCGGAACAGCAGCCAGACGAGGAATGTGGCAAAGGAGATGCCGATGACGGCGGGAACAAAAATACCGGAGACCTTGTCGGCAATCTTGGCGATGGGGGCCTTGGTGGCGGCAGCATCGCTGACCATCTGGATGATCTGGGAGAGGGTGGTGTCCTCCCCCACACGAGTGGCCTCGCAGCGGAGAAAGCCGGAGGTGTTGGTGGTAGCAGCAGAGACAACGTCACCGACCTCTTTGTCCACAGGTATGGACTCTCCGGTCAAAGCGGATTCGTTCACGGCGCTGGAGCCCTCCTGGATGATGCCGTCCACAGGGATTGCTTCACCGGGACGAACCACGAAAATGTCACCCTTGTGAACCTGTTCGATGGGGACCTCTACTTCTGCACCATCCCGTACCAGAACGGCGGTCTTGGGGGAGAGATTCATGAGTCCTTTCAGTGCGTCGGTGGTTTTGCCCTTGGACCGGGCTTCCAGCATTTTGCCCACAGTGATGAGGGTCAGGATCATGGCGGCGGATTCAAAGTAGAATTCGTGCAAATAGTGCATCGCCATCTCCATGTTGCCGTGGAGCACCTGACCACTCATGGCAAAGAGGGCGTAGACACTCCAGCCAAAGGACGCAGCGGAGCCTAAGGCAACCAGGGTGTCCATGTTGGGCGCCCGGTTCCACAGAGCTTTGAAGCCGCTGATAAAGAACTTTTGGTTGATGACCATCACAATGCCGGAGAAGAGCATTTGGAAAATGCCGTTGGCAACGGGGTTTTCAGCCAGGAAGGCAGGGACATGCCAGCCCCACATGGTGTGTCCCATGGACACATACATCAGCACGAGCAGGAAGCCCAGAGAGGCAAACAGTCTCTTCCGCAGTACTGGCGTCTCGTGGTCTGCCAGGGCGTCGGCGGCGTCAGACATGGGAGTGGCGGCTGCAGAGGCGCCCTTCCTGGCAGCACCGTAACCGGCGTTTTCCACCGCGGCGATGATCTCCGCATCAGAAGCGGAGCCTTCCACGCCCATGGAGTTGGTCAGCAGACTGACCGAACAGCTGGTGACGCCGGGTAAATTGGAAACAGCCTTTTCGACACGGGCGCTGCAGGCTGCGCAGCTCATGCCTGTGACATGGAATTGTTTCATGCAATGGATTCCTCCCTGTATGATAGAGTAGTAGTTTTTAAAGCCCCTCTCCAAGGGCTGTATGCTATACGGTAGGGGGATGCTGTGGATTGTTGGTATTGACACTGCAACAGACAAACGGGATCGCTTCATGCCTCATGTCAACCAGGAGATTTTGGCTGGTGCATTGACCTCACAACACCACAGGGCAAACTAACAGCAGGGCTTGAGGCAAGCGGACACTATCACCACAATCTGCTGAGATTCCCTGTTGACAACGGTGTGACCTCCTCTGTCTTGATTCTCTGCAAGCAAACCTCTGCTGAATGAGCCTCACCATAAGAGGCAAGGGTCCATCGTCCGGACGCTTATATGATTGCATCTATTCTGGTATCTGATGCAGGCCTCAACACTTATGCGGGTACAGCATATCACAACAAGGAGCGAAAGTCACCCACTAGATCCGCATTCGACAAGGTTCCCGTATTTAGAGATCTTGATTCCATATTTGAGAATTGTTGTTTTGCTGAGAAAGATATTTTCTCGTGCGGAAAAACTTTCATGGCCCGTTGCCCTCCAATGCCGCCAAGGACACGATATCTGCCTTCCTTTTCCGGAGACGACGAAGTTCCTTTGTGCGTTGTAATTCTGACATCGCGGCATCCTTGTTTTGGCATTCTTCACAATATGCACGTACCCAGTTGGAACCGGTTTCCTTGGACTGTATTGGTTTGTTTTTGATTAGCAGGGGATGAGTTTGCTAAGCGGGATTTGTTGCAAGTTTGAATTTTATTGCGGATGCATTGGATATAAGAAAGCCGGAAAACCTAGTAAAATCAAGGTTTTCCGGCTTTGTACTCTGGCGTCCCTGGGGCGATTCGAACGCCCGGCCTTTCGCTTAGGAGGCGAATGCTCTATCCTGCTGAGCTACAGAGACATGAGAATGGTTGCAGGCTTATTGTACCCGCTTTCTACCACTCTGTCAATGAAAACCCGCTGCAGAACCCGTCCGGTGCTCCCGCCTTACATCTCGTCCACCAGGACACGGACACGGAGCATATTGGGCAGGCGTCTAACCTCCTCAATGATTTCCGGCTCGATGCAGGTATTCAGATCCACCACGGTATAGGCCAGTTCATCCCTGGACTTATTGCTCAAATTCTCCACGTTGGCCTGGTTCCGGCTCAGAAGTGTGGTGATGTTGGCCAGCATGGCCGGGACGTTTCGATGGATCATGCACAGCCGCATCACACCGCTGCGCTCCATGGATATGGACGGCAGATTCACACTGTTGCGGATATTGCCGTTTTCCAGATAGTCCATCAGCTCCTCCACCGCCATCACAGAGCAGTTCTGCTCGCTCTCCGGTGTGGAGGCGCCGAGGTGGGGCATGGCAATGACGTGGGGCGTTGCCACCAGGCGGTTGTCAGGAAAGTCCGTGATGTAGGCAGCCACCTTCCCCGTATCCAGCGC
Organism: Oscillibacter sp.; assembly: GCA_020025475.1. Classification (GTDB taxonomy): domain Bacteria; phylum Bacillota; class Clostridia; order Oscillospirales; family Oscillospiraceae; genus Oscillibacter. The sequence continues at coordinate 1,152 of JAHHSA010000048.1, read as the reverse complement.
TGCGACCATGGCATCGTTGTCCACAATCTCCCCGCGGGAGAGGTTGATGAACCGGACACCGGGCTTCATAGCACTCATGGCCTCTGCATTGATCATCCCGGCAGTCTTTTCTGTGTAGTGGACATGGATCGTGATATAATCCGCATTGCGGTACAGCACCCGGAGATCTTTGACCACATGGATGTGACGGTCCAGCCGCAGTGCCGTGTCCACCGACAGATAGGGATCGTATCCGTAGACATCCATGCCCAGGCCCACGGCCATATTGGCCACCAGCGTGCCAATGGCTCCCAGTCCAATGACGCCCAGAGCCTTGCGGTAAAGTTCCGGTCCCGCAAATGCGGACTTACCCTTCTCCACAACCTGGGTGACATCCACGCCGGCAGCCGCCTGGTCCCGGACCCAGCGAATGGAGCCGTCCACATCACGGGAGCCCATCAGCATGGCGCAGAGCACCAGTTCCTTCACAGCGTTGGCGTTGGCACCAGGCGTGTTGAACACAGCGATTCCCCGTTCCGAGCATCGATCCAGCGGAATATTGTTGACGCCCACTCCCGCCCGGGCCACTGCCAGCAAATGCTCCCCCAGGGGTGCATCCAGAAGCTTGGCAGAACGTAGGAGAATGGCGTCTTCATCGGTCTGTTCCGTACTGACGCTGTAGCGCTCCGGGTCGAATTTATCCAGTCCCACAGGGGAGATCTGGTTGAATGTCTGAATGCGGTACATGATAGAATCGATTCCTCCCATCTTGTCTCTCGCCGGAGCCTCCATGCTCTGGCTATTGATTCGTAGGGAACATTATAGTAGAGTGCCGCAGTAAATGTCAATGTATAAAGGACATAAATACGTCATTCATGGACATCCTTCTTTGTTAGATTCGACCACTTTGTTCTGGTTTGTGTGTTTCAACAGATAGAAGTCCGCATTCTGTGAAAAAATGTGATATTTTCTATTGAAATGCAAAAAAAATCATACTATAATTAAAAAATGTATGTGAAAAAACAGTATTCTGGCTGTTTCGCCAAGAGATCCAGATGCTTCCATAAACGGAATTGCCGCCGCGCCCCCTCTGGTTCGGCGGACAGAAGGAGAGAATTATGCAGAATAATCAATTGAGAAACGTCGCCATCATTGCTCACGTTGACCACGGCA
>JAHHSA010000047.1 GCA_020025475.1 Oscillibacter sp. | reverse complement strand
CCAAAATGTTCAAGGACTTCTGGTCCACACTGACTGGATTTTTCCATTAAGGCAGGAGGCAATCAATGATGCTCAATAAAATTGCCCACAGCCTGACCCGCAAGCCAAAGTTGGTGGCCTGGATCGCCATTCTCCTGCTGATTCCCTCCGCTCTGGGCTACATTTGCACCAGGGTCAACTACGATATTCTTTCCTACCTCCCGGAGGACCTGGCCTCCGTGCAGGGCGAGCGGCTGTTGGAAGATCCTTTCCATGACGCTGCAACCAGTATGCTGATTGTGGACGGTATGCCGGCTGCCTACACCAATGATCTGATCAACAGCATCAAGAATGTCCCCGGCGTCTCCAATGCCGTCTGGATCAGCAACGCTGTAGGCATTCAAATTCCAATAGACTTCATTCCCCCGGAGCTGAGGGATATGTTCTACGCGGGCCAATCCACCATGATGATCATTCAGTATGAGAAAGCCGGTGCCGCAGAGGAGACCATGCAGGCTATTCACGACGTGCGCGCACTCTGCAACGAGAAGTGCTTTCTGGCAGGCTTTTCTGTGGTGATCAAGGACACCAAGGATCTGGTTGACCGGGAGCTGCCTGTCTACGTGAGTCTGGCCGTGGTTCTGGCTCTGGTAGCCATGTCCCTGACTATGGAGTCCTTTCTGCTTCCATTCGTCTTCCTCTTCAGCATTGGCATTGCCATCGTCTATAACTTTGGCAGCAACATCTTCCTGGGGGAGATTTCGTATATTACCCAAGCCATTGCGGCCGTACTGCAATTGGGCGTCACCATGGACTACTCCATCTTCCTATACCATCGGTACCGGGAGGAACGACAGCGCCACGACGATCCGAAGGACGCCATGGCAGAAGCCATTGTGGCGGCCTTTACCTCCCTCTCCGGCTCCAGTCTGACCACCATCGCCGGCTTTTTGGCGCTGTGCTTTATGCAGCTGACGTTGGGGCGGGATATCGGTATTGTCATGGCTAAAGGCGTGGTGCTGGGCGTGGCCACCGTGGTACTGATTCTGCCCGCTTTCCTGTTGATCTTTGATGAGAGGATCGAAAAGAAGAAGCACAAAACCCTGATTCCAAATTTTGAGAAGCTGAACACCTGGATCGTGAAGCATCGCCGTTGCTTTGTGGCTCTGTTCCTGCTGCTGTTCCTGCCTGCTTTCTACGCACAGAACCACACCGACGTGTACTACAAGCTGGATGAAGCCCTGCCCCAGGACATGGCTTCCATCGTCGCCAACAACAAGTTGAAAGACGACTACAATATGGCCTCCACACACTTCGTGTTGCTGCGGGACGATCTCTCCAGCCAGCAGATGTTTGAGCTGGAAAACGACGTGAACAGCATTGACGGCATCAACTCTGTGCTTTCTTATCATGCTATGCTGGGCACTGGTATTCCCGATTTCTTCATTCCTGACGAGCTGCGGGAGATGCTTAAGCAGGACGGCTGGCAGATCATGATGATCAATTCTGAATATTCCACAGCCACTACAGCGGTCTCCGATCAGTTGAACGCACTGAAAGCCATTGTGCAGAAATATGATCCAAACGGGCTGATTACCGGTGAAGCCGCCCTGACAGATGATCTGATCGATACCTCCGCCGTAGACTTTAAGGTCACCAACTACATCTCCATTGCGGCCATTTTGCTGATTATTGCCTTTGTATTCAAATCACTCTCCATGCCCATCATTCTGGTAGCCGCCATTGAGTTAGCGATCTTTATCAACCAGGGAATCCCCTATTTTTCCGGCACGGTCATTCCCTTTGTCTCGCCCACCGTGATTGGCTGTGTCCAGCTGGGCGCAACCGTGGACTACGCCATTTTGATGGCTACCCGCTTCCGGGAGGAGCTGCAGGCCGGTCGGGACCGCAAGGAGGCAATCCACATTGCCGCCACCGCCTCTGATCCCTCCATTGTCACCAGCTCTCTGGTCCTGTTCTGCGCTACCATGGGCGTGGGAACCATCTCCGAAATTGAAATCATCAGTTCCATCTGCATGATGTTGGCCAGAGGTGCCCTGATTTCCGCAGTGGTCAGCATGTTCATCATGCCCCCGATTCTGTGTGTCTGCGAGCCGCTTTTCCAGAAGACCAGTCTCCACTGGAGAACCGCCGCTCCCCCGAAACAGCGCCGCCTCCCAAAGCCTTCCATGACGGCCAAATGAGTTCCTTTCCTCAAATGGGGACCGTGTTCAGAATGAACACGGTCCCCATTTTTCACGCTGTATCATTGGTTCTATGGACAGCACCAGATGGCCCAAGCGTCTCTCTTAATATTCCCGCAGGACCAAATCGGTGGTGCCGGGGTTCAGACCCATTTCCAGCCGTTTGACCTTGGGATGCCTGCTGTACTCCCGGCGGATCATGGTCTTGAGCTCTGTCCCGCCGCGGTAGCCGTGGATCAGCTCGATGCGGTACACACTGCCTCCGGCACGGCGCAGGGCAGCATCGATCACAATCCTTGCCTGATAACAGGTCATTCCGTGGAGATCCAACTCCTGTATTCCACTCTGTAATCGCATAACATTGCCGCCCCCATTCGATTGATTTTCTTTGATCATACCATCTTTTGACTGAATATGGAACCGTCTCTTTCCCACTGGGCCGGATTTGGAACCCGGCGAGGAACTCAAGGATGGTCTGCGGGAAGTCTATGTGCTGGCAGACTATCTGAACAGCATCGATTAAATCGTCTCTCCTCTGCCGGTCACACAGCGGCGCAGATACCGATACCACTTGCTTTCTTGACCTGGAAAACCTACAATGATCTGGGGGAGGAATCAGAGTCCTCCCCCAGACTCTACAGTTACAAAGGTGTGAATACGAAAATGAACGAGAGCATCTTGATTGTAGACGATGAACGTGAGATCGCAGATCTCCTGGAAGTCTACCTCTCCAATGACGGATATACCGTTCACAAGTTTTACAACGGAACTGACGCTCTGCGCTGCGTGGCAACAGAGAAAATTGATCTGGCCCTTCTGGATGTGATGCTTCCGGATATAGACGGCCTCCAGATTTGCAGAAAGATTCGGGAACGCTACTTTTACCCCATCATCATGCTGACCGCCAAGGTGGAGGATACGGACAAGATCATGGGGCTGACCATCGGCGCGGATGACTATATTACAAAGCCCTTTAATCCACTGGAAGTCATCGCACGGGTGAAGACCCAGCTCCGCCGGTATATGCGCTACAACAGTGTCTCTGTCCAGCAAAACGGCCCTGTAACAGAATATGACATCCGTGGATTGGTCATCAACAAAGTGTCCCACAGGTGCGTCCTATATGGCAAGGAGATTTCCTTGACTCCAATTGAATTTTCTATCCTTTACTACCTGTGTGAGCACCAGGGCAGCGTTGTTTCCTCAGAAGAGCTGTTTGAAGCCGTATGGGGTGAGAAATTTCTGGATAACAATAACACCGTCATGGCTCATATCGGCAGATTGCGGGAAAAGCTTCACGAGCCACCACGAAAACCGAAGTTTGTAAAGACGGTATGGGGGGTGGGTTATACCATTGAGTAATCGAAAGAAAAATGCCGCGCCCCCGATCCGGCAATCCCGCAAAATTCTACTGCAGTGCATCGCCGCGGTCCTTGCCTATTCTGTTGCCGTATTCCTGCTGCTCTGGATGGCAATTGCCTTTTGCCATCAGGTCATCTGGCAATGGGAGAACCCGCTTTACCGTCTGTTGAATTTCATTGAAGAGTATATTCCCTTCTTTGCGATCCCTGTCCTGCTTTTCGGCTGGCTTCCGATCACGTACCACTTTATTTCCAAAATTCTGGGTGAGCTGGATGAGGTAGCACGGGCAGCAGAGCAGCTGGCAGTGCCCGGCGAAGAATCCATCAGTCTTTCCGAAGATCTTGTCTATGTGGAGAAGGATCTGAACCGTGTCCGGGAAAAAGCGCTGCAAAACGCCCGCGCTGCCAAAGAGGCGGAACAGCGGAAAAATGATCTGGTGGTCTATCTGGCCCATGACCTGAAAACGCCACTGACTTCTGTGCTGGGTTATCTGACACTGCTGCGGGATGAGCCGCAAATCTCCGAAGAGCTTCGGGAGAAGTACCTCGGCATTGCCCTGAACAAAGCGGAGCGGCTAGAGGATCTGATCAACGAATTTTTTGAGATCACCCGCTTTAACCTCTCGGAGATCTCCCTGGAATACAGTCAGGTGAATCTCACACGGCTCCTGGAGCAGCTCACCTTCGAGTTTCAGCCCATGCTGATGGCGAAGGCGCTGCGCTGTGAGTTGGAAATCGAACCGGACACGTTTGTGCGCTGCGATGTGGACAAGATCCAGCGGGTCTTTGATAATCTGCTGCGGAACGCCGTCAATTACAGCTTTCCGGGCGGAACGATCTCCATCCGCTGCGCCCGGAAAAACGACCATCTGCACATTGTCTTTACCAATCCCGGCCCCACCATTCCACAGGAAAAGCTGGATCGTGTGTTTGAACAGTTCTATCGACTGGACAGTTCCCGAGGAACCGGAAGCGGCGGGACAGGCTTGGGACTGGCCATTGCCAGAGAGATTGTGCAGCATCACGGCGGAACCATCGTTGCCAGAAGCAGCCAGGATCTGGTTCAATTCGAAGTGGCGCTTCCACTGTAAGAAAATCGTAAGAATTTCGACAGGAAAAACAACTACAAAAAGCTCTTGTTTCGGATATGCTGATTTCATCCGATACAAGAGCTTTTTTGACATCCATCCGAAAGGAGAATCCCTATGGAACAAACCACAGAAAACCGCAGAAGAAGACACAGACGCCGCCGTCGTCACATCTGCAGACGGATCTTGACACTTTGCCTCGCCTCCATCATAGTTGCGGGAGCATATGTCCATGTCTCTGCTATCCAGCGAAACAGCCAACAGGAGCACATCTGGGACCGAATTTTCTCAGAGGGTCCCTCCACAGAATTTCAGAAGACCCTGGCTGCCTTTGCGGAAACCAACGATCTGTCCATCCGGGAATGGCCGGAAGAATTGATTGAACTGGCTGAAAAGAATCCAGAAACAGAGCCCTTTGTACTGAATTACCCCCTGAACAGGGATTCCCATCCGGAGATCGATTTGTCTGAGTATCAGCATTCCAGCTCCGTGCCGCTGCTCTTCCAATGGGACGAGCGTTGGGGATACTCTGAATATTCCGGCGGACTGCTGGGCTTGACCGGCTGCGGCCCCACCTGCCTGTCCATGGTTTGCATGTACCTGCTGGATGATCCGGCCTACAACCCCCAATACATTGCGGAATTCAGTAAAGACAACGGCTACAGCGTCCGCGGAAACGGGAGTGCCTGGACTCTGATCTCAGAGGGAGGGCCAAAGCTTGGCCTGGATGTGACGGAGATTCCGTTGGATGAAAATCGCATCATCCGAAATCTGGAAGTGGGCAATCCCATCATCTGCATCATGGGCCCCGGCGATTTTACCACCACAGGCCATTTCATTGTGCTGACTGGATACGAAGACGGAAAGCTGAAAGTGAATGATCCCAACAGCCGCGCACGCTCCGAAAAGCTGTGGGAGTACAACCAGATTCAAGACCAGATCCGAAATCTCTGGGTGTGCCGTGTTCTGTGATACCTGCCCCCTGCATCCGGTGGCGGGTATCACTGCTCCACGGTGTTTTCCTTCAAATAGTACCCTTCCCCAACTTTATTGCAAATAGGGTTATACCCCAGCACTGCCTTGATTTTTCTGCGCAGCACCGTCAAATGGACCCGGACAGAATTGCTGAATTCATCCGCTTCGGAATCCCAGGCGTGTGCCATCAGCTCCTCTGCCGTGACCAGCTTCTCCTGATTCAGCAGAAAATACTCCAAAATAGCCGTCTCCTTTTTGGTAAGCGCCACCGGTTCCCCGTTGATGGTCAGAGAGCGCTTGACCGTGTCGAAGCGCATGGGCCCAAAGCTCAGGACAGGCTTCTCCACAACAAAGCTCCTGCGCAGCAGCATTCGAATCCGCGCCTCCAGCTCTTCAAAGTGGAAGGGCTTGACCATATAATCGCTGGCCCCCAGGTCCAGGCCCCGAATCTTCATTTCCAGTTCTGAGTGTGCCGTAAGAATCAGGACTTTGATATTCTCGTCCATAGCAGTCAGTTCCTTCAGTACATCCAATCCAAACAGGTCTGGCAGGTTCAGGTCCAGGATCACGAGATCATACATCTCTGCGCCTGCAAGATACAAAGCCTGCTCCCCATTCACCGCTGCATCCACCAGATATCCATCCATCTCCAAGCCTCGCTTGATGCTGCTAAGCAATCCAGCCTCATCTTCAACGATCAGCAATCTCATCCTCGCACCTCCTTGAGGGCACATATTCATTCAGATGCACTTCAAAGCAGCTTCCCCTCTGAGTATCCGCCAGAGACAGCGTGCCCCTGTGATGATCAAAGACTTGTTTGGAAAAAGCCAGTCCAATGCCATTTCCCTGAATGTTACGGGCAGATTGCTGCCCGCAGCGGTAAAATGGGAAAAAAACCTTCTCCCGCTCTGCCGCAGGAATTCCGCAGCCGCTATCCGATATCCTGACACAGATGGTTCCGTTGTCGCTGCAAATTTCAACAGAGACACAGCCCCCCGCATGGTTGTACTTGATGCCGTTTTCCAGCAGATTGAAAAACGCCTGGTAGAGCAGGTCATGATTGCCCAGTACCTGCGGTGCTTGTTTCTCCATGCCGCAGTTCAGAGCAGGTGTGCACAGTTCCAGCGTCACCTGATTTTGCTCTGCATAGTCCTCCAGGTCTTCCGCAACTTCATCCAGCAGCAGTCCGATGGGGACAAGATCTTTCAATTCCACCCGCTGGATACCGGCAAGGTTCAGAATCTGCGTGACCAGCATACTCAGCTTTGAAATCTGTTCGGAAATCTGCGAAACCAGCTTGTCAGGCCCTTGCTCCGGCTGTTTTCTGTAGACATCGATCGTTGTCTGTGCCACTGCCAGTGGTGTGCGAAATTCATGTGCAACAAAGGAAGAAAAGTATTTTTGATTTTCGAATATTTTTTGCAGTTTTGCGCTCATGGAATTGAAAGATCTGATCAGGCTGTCTACTTCCCGCACGCCTGATGTAACTTCCACAGGGCTAAGCAGATTTTCCTGATCCACACGCTGCATATGATCAGAAAGTGCCTGCAATGGGTGCAGCACCTTCCCCAGCAGCAGATAGGTCAGCAAGGTTCCCAAGCCCGTGGCAGCCACCGCAATCACAATTCCGATGGTAAGGAGCCTTGCTTCCATCCCATCAACAAAGTAAAATTCCACCAACTCTACGTCAATGGGAACCAAAAAACCTGCAAGTGCGGCTTCCAAATTATACAGCAGGAGCATCACCAGCAAGGTGTTGCTGAAAAACAAAATGAATCCCACGAAAAGGGTCAACCGGATTCTCAGCCGCGGTTTTTCTTTCATCGGCTTCCGCTCCATTCTATCATTTTTTCACCTGCCTGGCTGCTCCGAGGATGTTTCCGGACTCCCGAAAATAAGCCAACAGGACTGTTCTTATCATAATCGTTGTCAGCGCAGATTACAAGAACTCTGTCCCCCATCACGCACGATTTCCCAGAATGGTGCATCTGCCTCCGGGTGCCTTATAGCAGCTCAGATATGAAATGCTGGTAAGCGTTCTGTGCGGCAGTTGACCGTTTTGAGACCCACAAAAGGCTGAAAAATCGCCGCAGCCGCCCCCCTTCCGAGGGACGGCTGCAGCGATTTAAATTCACACAATTCACTCCGGAAAATCCCCCTGTCTTCTGGTATTTTTCAGAATCAGGCACCAAACAACGCAATGGATGGTCCTTCGCATTGCCTGATTGCCTTTTCGTCACAAAACACATTCCACAGCTTAGATTCTCCGGATGCGGAGACAACCAGACACATTACTCCGCCAAATTCCATCATTTAAGTTTGATCTATCCTTCACGGATTCTCTCTCGATTCCCGCAGGCGCTGCTTTAATTCCAGAATCTCCTGTTGAATTTTCTTCCTGCTCTTTTTCCGATTCAACTGAAGGAAGAGGTGATACCGGTATTGAAGAGATCTGGATTTTTCCGGGAAAACAATCTTTCCTCCGTCCATTTGCATTCCTTCCAGCTCGTTGCGGCAGATCTCATCATCCAAAACCGCCATGTAGAGGGCGTACCGTGTGTAATCCTTCAAGGGCATCCGATAGGTCCAGCGATACAGCCCATACCCGCCGGCAGCCAGGGCCAGAGAACTCATCAGCGCAATATTTCTGTTCTTCATGTCCTCTTCCTTTCCGGTTCAGGATTCTGTCGTTTCCGCAGCCGCAAGCGCCAGACGCTGCTCAACTCTTTGGTAATCCTCCTGAAGGCTTGCCTTGTCCCACTTCTTTCTTGTCTTTTCCAGCAGGTCCTCCGCCTGCGCGTTTTCTCCCTGCGCCATCATGGCCCACATGGTGACTACGGCTACATTTCCGCCATAGAACTTATTTTGGCGGTATGTGTCAAACAGTTTCTGGCTGAGATGGTAGTGCAGCAGTCCCTCTTCCTCCTGTCCCTGGTAAAAATAACAAATGCAGAGATTCAGATGGTACACCAGTTCCTCCATTCCGCAAAGCTTTTCTGCGGACAGCTCCTGGAAAATCACCATAGCCTGCTCATACTGGTGCAGGTCACAGTAGGCAGCCGTCATATTGAGACGGCACAAGCGCTTCATGTACTTCATCTTCTGTACACGCGGATCTTCCATCATCTGCTCCATATCCGCAAGAGCCTCGTCAGGTTTACCCGCTTCCAGCAATGCCGACTGCCTGTACACCCTTTTTCGAAAAGGTCTCACATACAGGAAATTGAATATGATGGCGCCCAGTACGATGGCCAGGAAGAGGAGATTCAACACAAGCTGCAAAGTCTTCTGATCAATACCCAGTGCGTCACTGAGCAGTGTCAGCACGATGCCAACTAAAAGCCCCACTCCAAGACCCAACGCAATAAATTTCAAATGACGCTTCATCGATTTATCATCCTTTCAAAAGCTTCCAGCCTGTATTGGTGAACTGGCCGATGTAAGAAGCCCCTCTCCGGAGCAGCCACGGAATCCAATAGAACAGTACCGGCCCCAGCAAATAGACGGCGTACATATTCCGTGTAACGGCAAGAGGGGCCGCATGATCCCCAAATACCATTTTGGACAGGAAATGCTGTCCTGTAAAATACATGTAATCTGCGTGAATGGGCGAATAGTTCACGATATTCGCCGGAATGGAGAAAATCAGGCCCGGTACGCTGGCTAGAAATGGTGTCCACCACTTTGAAAAACGGCTGAGCTGATGTGTTCCCGTCAGGAACAGCACCAACGCCGTAAACAGCATGGACCCATGATAAAAGAACGTATGAAACGCCGGAAAGGAAATGCAGGAGTAATCCATGAGTCTGGAAATCGGATACAAGAAATTGATCAAGGCACCCGTTAATCCCAGCGTACAGATGTAGCCGCAGCCCATTTCTTTCCAAATGCCTTTCCCCCAGATCACCAGTGGCAGGACATACATAAAAATACTGCATGGATAGAGTGGTAAACCAGTACTGAAATCAAACTGGTGGTGCATGCCTGCCAGGCTGTCCCAGAGATCGATGATGACCTCAAATCCAATCAGAGACAACAGGAGTGCCTTCAGAACCGGACAGATCAAGTGCTTGCGTCTGGATACATAAGCGGCGCATACCAGGATGATCAACAGCAGTACAACTTCAAAAATTATCTGCATCGGTGTAAACAGGGTTCCTGGAATCTGTGATGCGTCCGGCAAAAAATCTTTATGGGTAAAAAAGTGTTGCAGCACAAATTGCAAATCCTTCAAAGTATGCACCTCCATGAAAACGATCACTTGAGAACGGTTCCCCCGCGCCTTCTTTCACCTGCTGGACACCGAAAACAAGTCCATGCGCCATGATACTCGTGTCAGTATACCATGGTTCGTGTTAAATCTATGCTAAGCAACAAATTTTTCCGGTTTGAAGCTGCACGAAGCATTCTCTCTGCCCCTTGCTCCACCGGCAATCCAAGAGCGGCTCTTGTCTCTGTAACCACCCAAGCTGGAGCAATAGAAGCAAGAAGTGGGATGCGCCAAATGCAGAGAGCTTTCAAGGGATTGCCGACTTTCCATTGACCGGGAGTGCTTCCTTATGCTTTGCGCAGAGAGTGCAAATGACCGGCGGGGACGCAAGAAAAGGAGGGCAGTTTTGCTGCCCTCCTTTTCTCGGACGGTGAAAGAGACCTTCAGCCGTGCCTCATATGACACGATTGCGGCCTGCTGCATGACTTGCGGCGCGTCGAAATCTGAAATCAGCCCTCCGCCATATCGGCAGCGATGGCTCCTGCCAGTATATCCAGTTCTCCCTCCTGCTCGGGACGCAGAGAAGAGGCCATAGAGACACGGGCATTCAGGACAGTCATCAGCTTGAGCTGCTGGTCCAGATACTGCTCAATGAGGTCCCCGGCTTTCGGGGCCCAGGAGCCGTTTTCCATTACAGCGCAGGTTCGGTTCTGCAGATTCAGCGCCTGCAAATCCATCAGGAAGTTATGCATGACCGGATAGATACCTAAATTGTATGTAACAGATGCGAAAACAATGTGGCTGACCCGGAATGCTTCAGAAATCAGGTAGGAGACATGGGTGTTGGAAACATCATAGAGAACCGTGTTGGTGATTCCCTGCTCCACCAGCTTGGCAGCCAGCGCCTGTGCGGCAGACTCGGTGTTGCCATACATGGAGGCATACACGATCATGACCGCCTGCTCCTCAGGCTGATAGGTACTCCAATGCTGGTACTTATCCAGCAGATACGCAAAGTTGCTGCGCCACACGGGACCGTGGAGTGGGCAGATAAACCGGATTTGATCCAGCACCCCTGCGGCCTTCTTCAGCAAAACCTGCACATGGGGACCGTATTTCCCCACAATATTGGTGTAATAGCGGCGGGCCTCATCGATCCAGTCCCCCTCAAAATCCACCTCGTCATTGAAGAGCTTGCCGTCCAGTGCAATGAAGGAGCCAAAGGCGTCCGCGGAAAAGAGTGCGCCGTTGGTGGTATCCAGCGTAACCATGGCCTCCGGCCAGTGGACCATGGGGGCGGAAACGAATACCAGATTGTGACCGCCGCAGGTCAGGGTGTCCCCATCGTGAACCTCGATCAATTCGTGTCCGTCCACATGATAGCCAAACTGACGCATGAGCATGAAGGCTTTGGGTGTACTGATGACCTTGACCTTGGGATAACGAAGCAAGAGCTCCTCCAGCGAAGCGCCGTGATCAGGCTCCATATGGTTGATGACCAGCACATCCAGCGGCCTTCCCTGCAGAAGATGCTGGATATTCTCCAAGAGCTGACGGCAGCCGGACCAGTCAATGGTATCAAACAGCACCGTCTCCTCCCCCAGCAGCAGGTAAGAGTTATAGCTGACACCCCTGGGAATGGGATGAATATTTTCAAAGAGGGCCAGACGGTGGTCATTGGCACCTACCCAGTAAAGGTCCTCGGTAACCTTTCTAACGCAGTACATACATGAATCCTCCTTCTAAGATGACGTCAGGCTTCCACAAAGTGGGCCTTCTCCTCGGCACAGGCAGGGCATACCCATTCAGCGGGCAGTGCCTCGAACAGCGTACCGGGGAAAATATCCGCATCGGGATCGCCCAGCATGGGGTTATACTCAAAGCCGCAGCCGCTGCAAACATAGGATTTGTAAGGCGGCCGCTCCTTCTTGGGCGTAGTGCGTGGAATTTTCTGCATCGGCGGCGCAGGCAGCTTCTTGCCGGTCCCCAGCGCAGCAGTCAACAGCGGCAGAACTTCCATCACATCTCCGACGATACCGTAGTCGCAGTTCTTGAAGATGGGCGCATTGGGATTTTTATTAATGGCGACAATGGTGCTGGCCTCCTTGATCCCGCGGAGATGCTGAATGGCACCGGAGATGCCACAGGCAATGTACAGATTGCCGGAGAACTTCTGTCCCGACATACCCACATAGCGCTCCAGCGGAACATACTGCAGCGTCTCCGCCACAGGGCGGGACGAGCCAATGGCAGCGCCAGCAGCCTTGGCCAACTCCTCAATGAGCTTCATGTTCTTCTTTTCACCGATTCCCTTACCGGCGCTGACAACACGTTCCGCCTGGGTAATGGGCGTATCCATGGGAATGCCCACTGTGAAGTCATATCCGTCCTTTTTCAGGCTGGCAACCACGGCATCAACTCTCTCCTGTGCAGAGCCTTCTTTCAGAATCTGCTTCTTACGAGGTCCGGTAACACCGCCGGCTTTTGCCAGAAGCGGCACAGCCGCGCCGGGAGACTTCGGTTCCTTGCCGAGGATGTGGGAGGCGATGACCACCCGCTGGATTTCGTTGGTGCCCTCGTAAATGGTAGTGATTTTCGCGTCACGGTACATCCGTTCAATATCCATACCCTTGAGATAGCCGGTACCACCAAAGATCTGAAGGGCATCGTTTGTGACTTCCAGCGCGATATCAGAAGCATACTGCTTTGCCATAGCGGACTCCATGCCATAGGGCAGATGATGTTCCTTCAACTCAGCAGCAGAATAAATCAGCAGACGTGCACAGCGCAGTTTGGTTGCCATATCCGCAATTTTAAAGGATATGGCCTGCTGGAAAGCGATGGGCTTATCAAACTGGACTCGCTCCCGTGCGTAGTCCACCGCAGCCTCAAAGGCCCCCTGTGCAATGCCAAGTGCCTGAGAGGCAATGCCGATTCGACCGCCGTCCAAAGTGGCCATCGCAATGTTGAAGCCCTTGCCCGCTTTTCCCAGAAGATTTTCCTTGGGAACCTTCACGTTATTGAACAGCAGCTGACGTGTGGCAGAGGAGCGAATGCCCATCTTGTCATAGTGATCCCCAAATTCAAAGC